>JAQTOM010000010.1:27310-44926 GCA_028713345.1 Gallionellaceae bacterium
GCCTTCACGGCCCTGGCTTTGGCTTCCTCTGCGGCCTTGGCGGCCTTCGCCTCCTCGGCAGCCTTCACGGCCCTGGCTTTGGCTTCCTCTGCGGCCTTGGCGGCCTTCGCCTCCTCGGCAGCCTTCACGGCCTTGGCTTTGGCTTCCTCTGCGGCCTTGGCGGCCTTCGCCTCCTCGGCAGCCTTCACGGCCTTGGCCTTGGCTTCCTCTGCGGCCTTGGTGTCGGTTGCAAGGGAATCCGGTGGTATTCCAGGAACCACTGAATCAACGGCCGGTATTGCTGCGCCAGTTGTGGTGGCAGGAGCAGCCATGGATTTGGCTGAACGGCGCTTTTTACGTTTAATTGGAGCTGCTTGTGCCGGAGTTGGAGAGTCAACAGATACAGCAGGAATCGCAGGTTCAGGCGGTATGGCAGGGACTACAGAATCAACCGTAATTATCGGAGCTGCGGAGTCAGCCGTGGTTGGAGGAACTTCAGACTCATCAGTTGCAGCCAATGAATGCCCGCCCATAAATACCAGCAAAAGCAGGAGCATTGCTCGCTTCTTTGATGCCCGTAAGCGCTTGGACGCACCTCTTGTATGATTCTTGAATAGCGCCGCCAAATCACACCCCCTTGTGTGCCGAAGAGAGTAATCGAGTTACTCCTAACCAGCTGTAATGGAGAATCTCCTTTATACCCCTCAGAGGGTGATCAACTTCTTCGCGGTCTTTCAGCCAGTTAAGCCATGCGTCTGCCCTGGAAAGGGTTGCCGCAACCAAATCTCTCTCCTGCTCCAGAGTCAAATTATTAAATCTCACACGCAACAATGTGTTGTGCAGCCCGACCACCTCTGCGGGAAATTTGTATTCCACCTCCCTGCGGAACAGGAGCAGGGTAATATTATCCTGCGGTTTCAGCGCTACTGTACTTGGCAGAACCAATGAGATGCCTCCCTCGGAATAGTCCCTTGTCCGGCAATCCACCACCTGCCCGGAAGGCAGCACGACTGCCGCAGGAATTTCCCTTTCCACCCGCCACCCCTTGCGTATCTGGCGCGTTTCCATCGCTACTGCAATAGTTGCCGATACCATAATCAGGTTATATGCAGTCCAGCATATATTGATCAGTGCCGTATCCCACTCATGGGCATTGAACCAGAACATGCGGATAAACCCGATAATAAACCCGCAAACAAGAAGAATGAAAAATACGACATAGGGCCTGCCAATTTGCCAGTCAAAAAATTCTTGCTCAATCCTGCCGCCTTTTGCGGTCACATTAAACTTGCCAGCTTTCGGATTAACCATGGCAAACAGGGCTGGCCACATGATGTACCAAGCCAGTGAAGTTTCATACGCCTCATTCCAGAACGAATGACGATAGCGCCCCTGCATCCGCGAATTCGCCATGAATGAAAGGGCCAAGTGCGGCAGGGCATAAACGGCTATCACCCCCGCAGGCGCATTGATGATATAGCTCCCGAAAAACAGGTAGGCGAGCGGAGAAAGCAGGAAAAACATCCTCGGGAAGCCATACATAAAGTGGAAAATCGCATTGCTATAACAAAAACGTTGAGCCCAAGTCAATCCTTTCCCAAACAATGGACAATCTGTCCTGAATATCTGCACCATCCCCCGCGCCCAACGCATTCTTTGCTTCACATGGCCGCTCAATGTTTCGGTAGCCAGCCCTGCTGCCTGGATAATATTCAAATATGCCGAGTTGTATCCCAAGCGATGCAGCTTTAGTGACGTATGCGCATCCTCCGTGACTGTTTCGGTTGCGATTCCGCCTACTTCATCCAACGGTGCTCTTTTTATAATGGCGCATGACCCGCAGAAAAACGTCGCATTCCACAAGTCGTTCCCATCCTGAACCAGTCCATAAAACAAGGCGCCTTCATTGGGTACTTCGCGAAAGGTTCCAAGATTGCGCTCAAACGGGTCAGGAGAAAGGAAATGATGCGGTGTCTGCACCAGAGCCAGTTTGGGGTCCGCCAAAAACCCACCCATGCTGACCTGAAGGAAAGAACGCGTCGGGATGTGGTCGCAGTCGAAAATGGCGACATATTCGCCGGATATCTGTTTGAGCGCATTATTAAGGTTGCCGGCCTTGGCGTTCCGGTTATCATCCCGCGTGATGTAGTTCACACCAATTTTATTGGCAAAGTCCCTGAATTCGTCACGTTTCCCGTCATCCAGAATGTAAATCTTGAGCTTATCTGCGGGCCAATCTATCTGTGCCGCAGCCATTGCCGTCATCTTGACAACATCCAGAGGCTCGTTATAGGTCGGAATCAGCACATCCACTGTCGGCCACAAGTTCTGGTTTGGTGGCAAGGGTGTCGATTGCCTGTTTAAAGGCCAAATGGTTTGAAAGTAACCCAAGGCCAGCACCAACCATGCGTACATCTCGGAAAGCAATAAGCCCACGCTAAATAAAGCGTTGAGCCAGGTCGTTGTATTCAAGGTTTCCGTTGCACGCCAGTACAGATAGCGGGTGGAAACCACAACAGAGAGGGATATGAGCACCAGCGTAATGAAGCTTCCCGTATAACGGCGCAGGTATATGGCAAGAAGATAAACGCCCAATCCAAAAACGAGTTGCTCACCCCCGTCCAGAGGCATAACCACAGCCCAAGAGGCAAACAGCAGCATCAACAGTATGGCGGGAAAGCGAACCGCATTCGAATCCCAGCGCTGCCATGCCGTGATGGATTGGAATAGCTTGCTGGGGCCGCCCCATGTATAGCGTTTATCTATTTTCACGGCGGATCTTTCCAAAAATGAAATGATGTATCTTCAGCAGGTCGTGAAGACCGGCTGTATCGGTTTTTAAACCGTCTGACAACTGTTTGGCACTGGGTATAGATTCAACGTGCAGGATGTCGGGAACGAACAGGTCGGTGTAAGAAACCAAATCATGCAGCAAATGTTGCGACAACTTTTCATGATCCGCCGACTCAGCCAGCAGGTAGTGGACACCTCCCTCGATTGAAGAAGCCAAGGACTCGCCCAACTCCGATTCAATCTCCTCAATCGCGCGCAACGCGCCTATCGTCGCGGGCAGAAGGACAAGTACCATGTCGGATGTTGCCATTGCATGATGCCTGACGTGCATCACGCGTTCCGGAACGTCCACATAGATGAGTCCCGGCTCATCGTCACTCGTGATCTGCCTGCCTAGCCACGCAACTTCTTTTATCGATTCCATCCGGACCGCTTGCTGGGACGTGTCGACCAGGATGTGAGCAATATTATTTGACTTCAGGAAATGTTTTTCATCATGCTGATCCTCTACGGGTATCAGGTCTGCGACGCGGACCGGAATCTTTCCCTTCAAGCGCTGCGTAGCGGCCCACGCCAAACTGGCAACAAGCTTTCTTCCCGGCAATTTGCCAAACGAGATGACAGATATGATTTTGCTTCTGCGCGGCGGCAAACCGGCACGGGCAGAACCCTTTGCCAGCGTCGCCTGTGACCGATGGCTGATTATCCGGTTGATACGCTTGTGGAAACCTTCTTCCGTATGGAAATCCAGGTAGTTCTGGCTAGGCTGCCCCAAATACTTGTACAGCCTGGAAATGTCATCCCCGAGCATTGTTTGATCCCTGCGTTCATAATTTTTTTATAATTATCGGTTGGAGAAGCGCTGCAACTTGTTTATTTTTTTATGTTTTTTATGAGAGCGGTATTATTGCCATTAATTTTTCTACCGCATTCTGCCAGCCATCCACGATCTTGTCTAGCTCTATGTATCGCTTACGAAATATATGCAAGACTAATCTCTATTGCATGGAGGAGCCAAAACTCCGGGCTGTTTGATCTTGCCAATGAAAAATTACGGCACGGTGGGTGGGGATGATGCTTCTCCAGCAGTAGTGTCTGGTATTTTCTCGCCACTCTTCACTACGTCTTTATTTTCCTTTGGCAAGCTGTTATTTTTATGTTGCACCTTGGCTTTTGAAGGCACTTCCTTTTTCCGCTCCTTTTCCCCATTGGCATTTTTTGATCCCAATCCCACAGCCTGAAAAACTGGCTCCAACCGCTGCATGGCAGATTCAAAGAAGCCAGCCGCACGTCCTTGTAATTGCTCCGCTGAATCCATGTTTGATGGTGCATACAGTAAAAACTTGGATATCACAGTGACTATAAAGATAATGATGAGCACCACAATACCCAAGCGGATTATGCCCACAATCGTACTGAGCAGTGCCTTGATAAAGTGCACTATCCTCTTGAGCAGTGATTTGAAAAAATGCAGCACCCCCTTAAATAACGAGGCTATCCATCCCGGTTTTTTGGTTATTTCTTCCGGTATTTCCTCGGACGGCACAGGTTGTTCGGTGATGGCTGGCGAAGCTGGCTGTTCAGGTTCGGGTTCGGCTAGTGCGGCGGACAGGTCGTCCGGAAATCCAATCGCATAAACTTCGTGCTCACGCAAATGCTTGTCTGCGTGAGCACCCTGCTGGTGGAACATGCCTTCGTACTCATACGACAGGCGTCCAACCGCATCATAGTAGGAACGTGAAACCAGTATCTGGCCGGGAGCCGAGAACCCCATCACCCGTTGCGCCACATTGATGACGTCACCAACCATGTTGGGGCGCCCGTTAATATCCTCAATCAGATGCCCGGGGCCGAGGTTAATCCCCATGCGTACCCGCAACGGAGGCTCCATCTGCGCCCCTTCCGTAAACAGGGCCTCGCGCAGATGGAGCGCAGAACGGAGCGCATCTTCAACGTCATTCAGGAAATTTACCGCTGCACCATCGCCGGTATCGAGGATAATAATATCTTCCGACGGAATGCCGACGACTGCATTGGATAACAGTTCGTTAAACTTCTTCTTCAGTGATATTTGATCCTTGTTCGATACCTTGGAATATCCTACGACATCCAGAAACAGGACGCTGCACATTATTGTGTCACCGCGCGGCCTTACCCTGCGATCACCCTGATAACCCAGAGTGGTGCTATCCGACTTGCCAGCCTGTGCCTGAATTGAAAAATCAACTATTGTTTTATCACTGGCTTTCTTCCTTGAAGGGTCTGCAATAGCCCTGTCACTATCCATCTGCCGGGAAGGATTCACTATTGTTGAAAGGTCTGCCGTGGTTTTGTCGTCTGCCTTCTGTATTTCGCCCATCGCAAGTGCCTGCTTTAAATCCTTTGCGAATTCGGCTGCACTTGAGTAGCGTTGCTCCGCATTCTTGGCTAGCGCCTTGTTAACGATCTGATCCAGGAAGGGCGGCAAGTTCGTGTTCAGTACGGATGGCAAGGCAGGGGGATCACTGACGATTTTTCGCTGGACATCAAAGGCCGTAGTTCCGTTAAAGGGTTTGTATTTGGTCAGGAACTGGTACAGGACAACGCCCGCCGCAAAAATATCGGCACCCGGGCCAATCGCCTTCCCTTCTATCTGCTCAGGGGACATGTAGTCTGGCGTACCCACTATTGTTCCCGCTTGGGTTCCCTCGGTATTGTCCAATACCCTGGCAACGCCAAAGTCGGTCAGCTTCAGTTTTCCGTACTGGTCGATCATGATATTCGCCGGCTTGATATCCCGGTGAATAATTCCTTGGGAATGTGCATAACCCAGGGCATCCAGCAAATCAATCATCAAGCCCAATGACTGGGATAAGGGAAAGTTGGTTTCCTTGTCAAAGAAACTCTTGAGCTCACTCCCCTGAATAAACTCCATTACAAAATAGGCGACCTCATCTTCTTCACCAAAATCATATACAGTGACTATATTGGAATGATTGAGCCGCGCTACCGATTGTGCCTCCCGCATAAACCTTGTGGAATAGTCGGCAGCCTGCTCGGGATCAATCAGCGCATTCTTGTGTATGGTTTTTATTGCGACGCGGCGATTGAGCTTTGTGTCAATCCCCTCATAGACAACGCCCATAGCGCCAGTGCCCAGGATGCGGACAATTTCGTAACGGCCAAAACGTTTCAGTTCACTCATGTGGGTGTGTGCCTAAGTTATACCGCCTGTCAACGTATCTGTATCTGCCACAGCTTTTTATGTAGTACGGTGTCAACGCGATCCTGCAAAAATAGCCGGAGTCCGGATAATTTTGGATGCGGATTTTAAATTTTAACGTAAGCATCCTAAAACACAATAAGTATTGTAAAAAAACTGTCAGCCCAAGGCTGAAATGCCGCCTCCTGGTTCATGAAATCCCCTTGTCAGGTATCATGCGCATATTGCATTTGCGCAGTTTCCAGCTATAAAACCGGTCATGAAAAAATTCTGGGCAGACTTGCTGCATTTCCTGAGTTTCATTGTCTCCCGCTTTATGCAGGATCGCTGCACGCAGATGGCTGCCAGTCTGACGTTCACCACCCTGTTGTCGCTGGTGCCGCTGGTTACTATTGCCCTCACGCTGTTTTCGGCATTCCCGGCATTCGATGAGTTCTCCGGGCAGATCAGGCAGTTCCTGCTGGCCAATATGCTGCCGGAAACCGGCGGCAAGATGATTTCCCGCTATATGGAACAATTTGCCGAGAGCGCCGCCAGGTTGACTGCGGTGGGCACCGTATTTTTGGCACTGACCGCGATGCTGATGATGCTTACCATCGACAATGCCTTCAATACTATTTGGCGCATATCGCGCCCGCGTCCGCTGGTGCAGCGCGTGCTGATTTACTGGGCGGTGCTGACACTGGCTCCGCTATTGATCGGTGGCAGCCTGTCGCTCAATTCCTGGCTGGTCGGGGTATCGGTGGGTTATGCCAGGCAAATTCCGGCTATTGGCATGGTGATGCTGAAGGTGGTGCCGGTAATGCTTACGACCATGGCGTTCAGCCTGTTGTTCCGGATTGTACCCAATCGCTATGTGCCGTTGCGCCACGCCCTCATCGGCGGGATTGTGGCGGCCGTGGCGTTTGAATCCATGAACCGTACTTTTGCCTTCTACATTGCGCATTTCCCGACTTATAAACTGGTCTATGGTGCGTTTGCCAGCATCCCGATTTTCCTGCTGTGGATATATTTGTCCTGGCTTACCGTCCTGTCCGGCGCGCTGATTGCGTCGTCTCTGTCACACTGGCGCGGCGGTTACACCAGACATATTTTTCCGGCCATGCAACTTTATTATGCCTTGCGCATTCTCAAGCTGATGAGCGATGGCCTGCACAGCGGAACGGTACAGTCCCTGCCTGCGCTATCCAGACAGCTGAATATCGGGTTTGACTCGCTGGAGCAAATCCTGGAAAAGCTGTTGCAGGCCAACATGGTGCGCAAGCTGGCGGGAAACGGCTGGGTGATGATCCGCGATGCGGAGCACTTGCAATTGGCTGAGTTATACCGCCTGTTTGTATTCGACCCATCCATGTTGGCTGCACAAAACGATGATGCAAAAATCCGCGCCTGGTTTATGCAACTGGAGCGGCGTGCTGCAGATGATACGACTGTTACCTTGCACGACCTGTATGCCGGAACGGGCCATTCCGGCGGCAATGCCGCGTAACTTGCCCGCTGTTTGCTTTTGCGCTCTAATGCGCGCCAATTTGGTATTTGTTAAATAAGGATGAACATGAAATTCCTGGAATGGTTTTTTGAAGGTTCACTGTGGAACAGCCGCTTCGTTATTCTGGCGGCGGTGGTGGGCAGTTTGTTCGCCGGTTTTGCCATCTTCTATATAGCCACGGTGGACGTGGTGTACCTGGTGTGGCATACGCTGCATTACGCCGACCCAAGCATGGCGGATGAGGTGCGCAAGGCCTTGCACGACAGCACGGTATCGCACATCGTCGAGGTGGTGGACGGTTATTTGCTGGCAACAGTGATGCTGATCTTCTCGCTCGGCCTGTATGAATTATTCATCAGCGACATCGACCAGGCGCATGGCAGCAGGGCATCCAGCAAAATATTGGTGATTAACAATCTCGATGATCTGAAGTCGCGCTTGGCCAAGGTGATCCTGATGATCATGATAGTGACCCTGTTTGAAGAGGCGCTGAACATGAAGATGTCTGCGCCCATTGACCTGCTCTATCTGGGCGGCAGCATCGCCCTGGTAGCGTTGGCGCTCTACTTGACCCACTCCGCCGAGCATGGCGCAAAGCCACAGCATGACGACGCTGGAGAAGACGGGCATGATGGGGAAGGCCATTGATGGATTGGAACCGGCATGTGTGGTGGACGCCCCGCAAAGCGGTGCATGCATTGCTGGCGGCAAGCCTGTTGCTGGCCGCATCCAGCGCGGCAGCGCACGAATTTGCATTTAAGGACTTGCAAGGACAGACACAGCGCCTGTCTGACTACAGCGGGAAATGGGTGCTGGTAAATTTCTGGGCGCCTTGGTGTCCGCCTTGCCTGGAAGAAATTCCGGATCTGATCTTGCTGCATAATGCGCACAAGGACACCGACTTGGTGGTAATCAGTATTGCACTGGATTATGCTTCGCCCAAGGGAGTCATGGAGTTTGCCGCGCAGCATGGCATTTCTTATCCTGTGGTGCTGGGCAACCATAAAATGGCGGCGCAGATTGGCGAGGTTGGCGGGTTGCCGACCACCTACCTGTTCGACCCGACCGGCAAGCCGGTGGCACATCAGGAAGGTGCCATTACACGCGAAAGCGTAGAAGAATACATCCTTTCCAAAGGCAAAAATAATCCTACTGCAAAATTACGGTGATGGTTTCATTACCGGCCGCATTTAACTCTCCCCGTTTCAACATTTACCAATATTAAGGCTACTGAAGAATGAACAACGAACCAAACAAAAACACCAACATGAATGTTTTACTGTCCCTTCCGGCAAAAGAACTGGAAGAGACGGTGCTTGCGATTGCCAAATACAAGGAACTCGAAATGTTTTCAGGCTTGCTGGAAGCCGGACTGAACCCTAACCTTGAGATTCTTATAACCAGAAAAGAATTATTCGGGGATACCTTCGTTGGTAAAAGAATCCCTTTGCTTTTTTTAGCCGGCTTGTTCGGCTTCTGGAAGGGCATCAACCTGCTGGTTCAAAAGGGGGCGGATATCAATTGCTCGATTAAAATCGGGCATACTGACTTGCCCATGGCAAGTGCATTTGTCCAGTATGATCAAATGGATTTGCTCAAGCGGTTTATTCAATTGGGGCTAACACAAGTTTACAAGGATTTGCTCCTGAACATGGCGGTGGAAAAGGACAAGCTCTCAATGGCTAAAGAGCTTCGCAAGGCCGGAGCCGGCCTGGAATATGCGTTTACACTGGATGCCGGTGCGGCAGGTTACCCACCCCTGTTTATCGCCATACTCAACAATAATTATCAGATGGCCAAATGGCTGCTTTCCGAGGGTGCAAACCCGACAGTGGTTAACAGCGAAGGGATGACGGCCTTTCACTATATCGTACATGCCAAGGATTACGACTTGAAATGGGTGAAGCTTTTCGTTGAACCACGGCTGGTGGATGTCAATCAATACAGCAACGACGGTGTAACAGCACTGCACATGTCCAGCAGCTTTGAAATATCGAATTACCTGGTCGAGCAAGGAGCGGATTTTGAATTAAAAAGCGATCACGGGGAAGGCTATACGCCGGAAGAATGGGTATTGCATTGGCTTGAAGATAAAGATACCGATCCGGATGTGATAACCCACCACTTGAAGCCCTTAAAAGATTTATTGGAGAGTGTACGGGTCAAAAAAGAACTTGCTGAAACGCAAAAGGCCATGGCCAGCGACACCAAGCCGCTCGTCTTCATGAAGCGCAGGCCAACCTGATTATTAACATGAGTCTCGTGTAGTGAGCCACTGTGTCCCCCTCTCCCTTCGGGGTAACCAGCGACTTGCCCGCTTGCGGGCTTAGTCGAATGGCTGGTAGTTCCATCAGAGGTTTGGGGTGCGGGAGACGGGCATGGAAAGTTTCATTATGCGAGCTTTTGCCTTTCGGCAAAATGCCTGCATACCCCGCTTCAGGGGTGACACAATTGCCATGCCTGTTAGGCAGAGATACCGCCCTGACCGTTAGGTGGCGCTCAGTATTTGTGCCACGCGGCACGCACCAGGTTGGGGTATTCCGGCTTGCCCAGGCTGCCGTTGTAACGCCCCAGCGCGCGGTATAGATCACCTTTTTCCATGTCCAGATAATGGCGCAGGATAGTGCAACCATAGCGCAGGTTGGTGCGCAGGTGAAATAGGTTATCCTTGCGGTTGCCGATGAGGTCCACCCAGAATGGCATCACCTGCATGTAACCGCGCGCCCCGGAATTGGATACAGCGTACTTCCTGAAACCGCTTTCCACTTCTATCAGCCCCAGCACCAACTGCGGATCCAATCCGGCGCGTGTCGCCTCGTAATGCATGGTCTTGAGGAAATCCATACGGTAGGCCGCATCAGGAATATGTTTCCCGACGCGGCGCGACATGTTGTCCAGCCAAATATCGGCTTCACGCTGCGAGGCAAAGGCCATCCTCGGTGCGGCCTGGTCTGAAACCGCCTGTTGCAAAACACCGCGCACACTGGCTGAGAGCGGCTCGTATGCCTGTGTGCCGCCATAGGCTGTGCAGGCGAACAGCAACCCCCCCACCAGCACTGGCAGCGTCAAGTGACACGCATAACGATTTTGGATCAGTCGCATATTTTCGATTGTATGAATTTGGTGATGTCTTGCAAGGGTATTTGCTGCGCTTCCAAATCCAGGCGCCCCTTGTATTCCACCATACCCTCCTTCAGCCCGCGTTCACCGATCACGATGCGGTGCGGGATGCCGATCAACTCCATGTCGGCAAACATCACGCCCGGACGTTCGTCACGGTCATCCATTATCACTTCGGTACCTGGTATTACGGTAAGTTCCGCATAAAGTTGTTCTGCGGCATTGCGCACCGCCTCGCTCTTCTTGATGCCGATGGGCGCAATGGCAACATGAAACGGGGCCATCGCAACGGGCAGCGTGATGCCGCGGTCATCGTAATTCTGCTCGATGGCGGCGGCCACGATGCGCGATACGCCAATACCGTAGCAGCCCATTTCCATCACTTGTGCCTTGCCATTCTCATCCAGAAAGGTGGCATTGAGCGCCTCGGAATACTTGGTGCGTAACTGGAAGATGTGGCCAACCTCGATGCCGCGGCACAGTTCCAGCGCGCCCTCACCGTCCGGGC
This sequence comes from Gallionellaceae bacterium, assembly GCA_028713345.1. GTDB lineage: Bacteria > Pseudomonadota > Gammaproteobacteria > Burkholderiales > Gallionellaceae > JAQTOM01. The sequence continues at coordinate 38,402 of JAQTOM010000010.1, forward strand.
TGGGGTCGCCGGTGACGACGTTGCGCAGGTCATGTATGCTGGCTTCATCCAGATGGACGTCACGCCCGAAATTAACGCCGGTGTAGTGGAAGCCGTCATCATTCGCGCCGCAGGCGAAGTTGCTCATCGCTGCTGCGGAGCGATCGGCAAAAATGCGCACCTGAGAGTTGACAGGGCCCAGGTAGCCGGGGCGGCAGCCCATATTATTTTTCACTTCATCTTCGCTGGCGAAACGGAACTCGCCCAGCACCTTGCTTGCCTTGATCTCATTCAGCATGTGGTCGCCACGCAGCAGCAGCAGGGCAAAGTTGCCATAGGCATCCACCACTGCAATGCTCTTCATTATTTGCTGCGACGGCACGTCTAGGAAGGCAGCAACTTCCTCTATTGTCTTCTGGCCGGGAGTAATAACCTTTTCCAGCGGCTTACTGGCAGCCGCACGCGGAGTGGCTGGCACTACCGCTTCCGCCAGTTCCACATTCGCCGCGTAATTGGAAGTGGGGCAGAACGCCAGCGCGTCTTCGCCGGAATCGGCCAGCACGTGGAATTCATGCGAGCCGCTGCCGCCGATGGCGCCGGTCTCCGCCGCCACGGCGCGGAATTGCAAACCAAGGCGGCTGAAGATGCGGCTGTAAGTTTCATGCATCACACGGTAGGTCTGTTCCAGGCTGTCGAAGTTGGCGTGGAAGGAATAGGCATCCTTCATCACGAATTCGCGTGCACGCATCACGCCGAAACGTGGGCGTACCTCGTCACGGAACTTGGTCTGTATCTGGTAGAAATTGACAGGTAACTGGCGGTAGCTTTTTATTTCGCGGCGCGCGATGTCGGTGACGACTTCTTCATGGGTGGGGCCGAAACAGAAAAGATTATCGTGGCGGTCCTTGATCTTCAGCATCTGCGGGCCGAACACTTCCCAGCGTCCGGTCTCCTGCCACAACTCGGCGGGCTGCACGGCGGGCATCAGCAGTTCGATGCCGCCGCTCCTGTTCATCTCCTCGCGCACGATGTTCTCCACCTTGCGCAGCACGCGCAGACCAAGCGGCATCCAGGTGTACAGGCCGCTTGCCAGCTTCTTGATATAGCCCGCGCGCAGCATCAGGCGATGGCTGATTAGCTCGGCTTCGGACGGAGCTTCTTTCAGGGTCGAAATGAAAAATTGTGAAACGCGCATGATGTTTTCTTGCCGGTTTAAAAACGGGACGCTGATTTTACAGCGAATGAAGCAGGCATGTCTGCACCGATTGTGACAAAGCCGCTTTCAATATGCCGTGAAATGTGAAAAAATCCAATCCATCGAAATTAACCGAACAGGTGGCGAAGATGGTTGACCGGGATGGTTACCGCCCCAACGTCGGCATCATTATCACTAACGCAAAAAACCAGGTATTCTGGGGCAAACGTATCAGGCAGGATTCATGGCAATTCCCGCAAGGCGGCATCCAGCACGGAGAGTCGCCGGAGCAGGCGATGTACCGCGAATTGCAGGAAGAAGTCGGCTTGCAGCCTTGTCATGTCCAGATACTGGGCCGCACGCGCGAATGGATGCGTTACGAGGTGCCGCAGCATTGGGTGAAGCGTGAGTGGCGTGGCAGCTATAAGGGGCAGAAGCAGATATGGTTCCTGCTGCGCCTGGTCGGGCGCGACTGTGATGTCTGCCTGCGTGCTTCCGGCCACCCCGAGTTTGATGCGTGGCGCTGGACAGATTACTGGATCGATACGGAAGGCGTGATCGAATTCAAGCGCGAAGTCTATCGTTTGGCATTGAATGAACTGGTGCGGTATCTTCCGCCAGCCAAGGCGGCGAAGCATTGCCATATTCATGGACAAGCATCGGGTGGATAAGACCCCCTGATCAGGCACATTTTTGGTAGGGTACATAGTGGATGCTGCGGCTATCTGAGATAGCCGTGCCACTGTAATTTTCCCCGCAGGAATTTATTTTGCCTTGTGTATCACCGCGCCAACTTCCACTTCATCTTCTCTCCGGCCCTTAACGGCACGAGGCGATGCTCGCCAAATTCCACTGACGCAGACACCTGCCACTCCTCTTTGCGTAGCGTGATGCTCTGCGTGTTGCGCGGCAAACCATAAAAATCCGCACCGTAAAAACTGGCGAAGCCTTCCAGCTTGTCCAGCGCACCGGCCTGCTCGAAGGCTTCGGCGTAGAACTCGATGGCGGCATGGGCGGTGTAGCAACCGGCGCAGCCGCAGGCATTCTCTTTGGTGTGTTGCGCGTGCGGGGCGCTGTCGGTGCCAAGGAAGAATTTTTTGTTGCCGCTGGTGGCGGCCTGCACCAGCGCCTCACGGTGCGTCTCGCGCTTGAGCACCGGCAGGCAGTAGTAGTGCGGACGGATGCCGCCGGCCAGCAGGGCATTGCGGTTGTAGAGCAGGTGGTGCGCGGTGATGGTGGCGGCGACGTTGTCCGGCGCAGACGTGACGAACTGCACGGCCTCCTGGGTGGTGATGTGTTCGAACACCACGCGCAGCTTGGGCAGGTCTTGTAGCAACGGTTGCAGCACGCGTGCTATGAACACCGCCTCGCGGTCGAATACGTCCACTGTTGGGTCGGTGACTTCGCCATGCACCAGCAGCGGCATGCCGCAACGCTGCATTTCTTCCAGTACGGGATAAGTCTTGTGCAGGTCGGTGACGCCCGCGTCGGAGTTGGTGGTGGCGCCTGCCGGATAGAGTTTCACGGCATGGATAATGCCACTCCGCCTGGCTTTGCGGATTTCATCTGCGCTGGTATTGTCGGTCAGGTACAGCGTCATCAGCGGCTGGAAGGTCATATCCGCAGGCAGTGCGGCGAGGATGCGCTGGCGGTATTCCAATGCCTGTGCGGTGGTGGTCACCGGCGGGCGCAGGTTGGGCATGATGATGGCGCGGGCAAACTGGCGCGCGGTGTCGGGCAGCACGGAGTGCATCGGTGCTGCGTCGCGCAGGTGCAGGTGCCAGTCGTCGGGGCGGGTGAGTTTGAGTTCCATGGGTGGCATTCTACAAGGAAACTTTATTTGTTGGACCATCCGTTTCCATGTAACGGCTTCCAGATATTTTTCACATTTGGAAGCGCCGCTCCGGGGCCATACCCGATTCCGGTGCAAATCACCCATGAACCATCCCGGCTTATTGCTTGTGGCATATACCGTGCGGGCGCCCGCTATTCCCGGGAAAAATTCCCACGCTTGCTGTATGATTAACAAGAAATTTCAGGCGGGGAGAGACATGAAAATTCTGTTGGCAGATGATCACGCGTTATTCCGCGAAGGTATGCATTACGTTCTGTGCAAATTGGGTGAGCAGGTCGATATTATGGATGCCGGTAGTTTTTCGGATGCCATGGACATCGCATGGAATAATCCCGGCCTTGATCTTGCCTTGCTTGACCTCAAAATGCCGGGCAGTGACGGCGTTGCCTCGGTCAAATTGTTTCATGCGCGCCATCCGGGTGTCCCGATAGTGGTGGTAAGCGGCACCGACGAGCACGACGATATCGTAAGCGTAATGAATAGCGGTGCGATGGGCTTTATTTCCAAGGCATCGAGTAGCAAGGATATGGTTCTTGCCCTGCGCATGGTGCTGGACGGCGGTACTTATCTGCCGCCGCAAATGCTGCAATATGCCAGTGCAGAGAACGGGCAAGGCGACGGGCGCAGTTGGCGTACCAATAAAATCGGCCTGACTGCGCGCCAGATGCAGGTGTTGCAGCATCTCGGCCAAGGCCTGCAGAATAAGGATATCGCCAAGGCGGTAGAGCTGGCGGAAGGCACGGTCAAAATCCATGTCGCCGGAATATTCCACGCCTTGCGCGTGAATAACCGGATTGAAGCGGTACGGGTGGCACGGAACCTGGGTTTGCTTGCGGATGCTAAACCTTCGTAATCGCACACCTCCAGCGTTGGATACAGCATGTCATTAAGCGGCACGTCTGACAAATCTTCCCCCTTGCCGGGCCGTCTGGCGGCATTGCTGCGCGAATCGCGCTGGCTGCTGCTGCTTGCCGTGGCGCTGTATTTGATCCTGATCCTGTACGGCTATGACCGCAACGACCCCGCGTGGTCGCACAGCGCCAGCGGTGCGGTGCCGCACAATCCGGGCGGCATGCTCGGTGCGTGGCTGGCGGATGTGCTGCTGTATGTGTTCGGTTTTTCCGCGTGGTGGTGGGCGGCCTTCCTGATCCAGCGCGTGTGGGCGGGCTATCGCGACATTTCACCCGATAGCCTGTTCGACCGCCGCGTCTTGTGGGTTGCGCTGCTCGGTTTCTCCGTATTGCTGTTAGCCAGCAGTTCACTGGAGGCGCTCCGGCTGCACAGCCTGAAAGCCGCGCTGCCGTTCGCTCCCGGCGGGATGCTCGGGGCGGTATTGGGTAGCGTGCTGGCGCAACTGCTCGGCTTTACCGGCTCCACATTATTTTTGCTGGCGCTGATAGCCGCCGGATTCAGCCTGTTCAGCGGCCTGTCGTGGCTGCGTTTCACCGACTGGTTGGGAACGGTCATCGAAGGCGCCTATTTCTGGGTGCGCAATACATGGCAGACAAGGCAGGACAAGCGCATCGGCGCACAGGCATTGAGTGAGCGCCTGGCGGTAGTGGAAGAAGAGAAGAAGCGCGTAGAGGAACACCAGCCCATCTATATCGAGCCGCCGGTGCTGGAAGTGCAGCAATCTGCGCGTATGGTGGAAGAGAAGCAGGTGCCGCTGTTTGCCGACATGCCCGATTCGCCGCTGCCACCTTTGCATTTGCTGGATCAGCCGACACATGAAGTAGAGGTACTTTCTGCCGATACGCTGGAGTTCACCTCGCGCCTGATCGAGCGCAAGCTCAAGGATTTCGGCGTGGATGTAACGGTAGTGGCGGCTTACCCCGGGCCGGTCATCACGCGCTACGAGATCGAGCCGGCTGTCGGCGTGAAGGGCAGCCAGATCACCAACCTGGTGAAGGATCTGGCGCGCGCATTGTCGGTGGTCAGTATCCGTCTGGTGGAGACCATACCCGGCAAGGCCTACATGGCGCTGGAGTTGCCCAATCCGAAACGGCAGGTGGTGAAGCTCTCCGAGATTTTGAGTTCGCAAGCCTACGCCGACATGCATTCGCCGCTCACCATGGCGATGGGCAAGGACATCTCGGGCAAGCCGGTGGTGGCCGACCTGGGCAAGATGCCGCACGTGCTGGTGGCGGGTACGACGGGTTCGGGCAAGTCGGTGGCGATCAACGCCATGATCCTGAGCCTGCTGTACAAGGCCACACCGCAGCAGGTGCGCCTGCTGCTGGTCGATCCCAAGATGCTCGAACTCTCGGTGTATGAGGGCATTCCGCACCTGCTCGCGCCGGTGGTGACCGACATGCGCCAGGCTGCTTCCGCGCTCAACTGGTGTGTGCAGGAAATGGACAAGCGCTACAAGCTGATGTCGTCGCTCGGGGTGCGCAATGTCGCCGGTTACAACCAGAAAGTGCGCGACGCCATCAAGGCCAGACAACCGCTCACCAACCCGTTCACGCTGACGCCGGATAATCCCGAGGCACTGGAAGAGTTGCCGTTCATCGTGGTATTCATCGACGAGCTGGCCGACCTGATCATGGTGGTGGGCAAGAAGGTGGAAGAGTTGATCGCGCGCCTGGCGCAGAAGGCGCGTGCCTCCGGCATCCATCTGGTATTGGCCACGCAGCGCCCCTCGGTGGATGTGATCACCGGCCTGATCAAGGCCAACGTGCCGACGCGCGTGGCGTTTCAGGTGTCGAGCAAGATCGATTCGCGCACCATACTCGACCAGATGGGAGCGGAAGCGCTGCTTGGCCAGGGCGACATGCTCTACCTGCCGCCGGGCACCGGCTACCCGCAACGCGTGCATGGCGCGTTCGTGTCCGATCAGGAAGTGCACCGCATCGCCGAATACCTCAAGGCGCAGGGCATGCCGCAATATGTCGAAGGCATCCTGACCTCGCTGGAGGAACAGGAGGCGGGCAGCGAAGAAGAAAGCGCGGGAGATGCGGAAACCGATGCGTTATACGACCAGGCAGTGGAAATCGTGGTGAAATCGCGCCGCGCTTCCATCTCGCTGGTGCAGCGCCATCTGCGCATCGGCTACAACCGCGCCGCGCGTCTGGTAGAGCAGATGGAGCGCGCCGGAGTGGTGACGCCGATGCAGAGCAACGGCAACCGCGAGGTGATTGCGCCAAATCGGGAAGGGTGAAGGGAGAAGGGTAGAATCAAGCAGTGATTTTTACCCTTCTCCCTTCACTCTTCCACCTTCTCCAACTCGGACTTTGAGCATGTATAAAAAACTATTATTGGGACTTTCAGTTCTCATGTGTACCACAGTGGCCCATGCCGCCGCCACCGACAAGCTGAAAAACTTCATCGCTTCCACCCATTCCGGGCGGGCGGATTTCACTCAGCTGGTGCTGGATAAAAACGGCAAGAAAATCCAGTCAGCCTCCGGCACCATGCAGTTCGTGCGTCCCGGCAAATTCCGCTGGGTCTACCAGAAACCTTACGAACAACTGATCGTGGGCGATGGCGAAAGATT
>JAQTOM010000071.1 GCA_028713345.1 Gallionellaceae bacterium
TGGAACACGCGGTGGATCTGCGCCTCGATGCCATCCACCATTTGCATGGAAACGGGATCCAGGCCGATCTGGCCGGAGAGGTATACCGTGCCGTCCACGCGGATGGCTTGTGAATAGGTGCCGATGGCGGCGGGTGCATCCGGCGTTTGAATCATGATCTTGGTTGGCATGTCTGGCTCCTGTGCTGGCATGTAAAAGTTTAATTCTAGTTAAGAACCGTCCCGGTTGAAAGGATAGTTTTGCTGAAAGGGAGAATGGCGCGTGCCGGCTGACGGATAATGGTGCTGCCACGGCATTCAAGTGTACGCAAAGCGGCAACAGCAGTTTGTTATAATCCAGTTGCGTAGTTGTGAAGTAATTTCAGTAAACGGACCTTTCAGGATGTGCATAATTCTTACCCGGCTCGGGGCCGTCATTATATCCACGCCCGCGTACCCGGCAGCATGCCGGAACGAAGGTGCGATGGTGTCGGCATGAAGAACTTTTCCCCGGAAGCAGTTGAGGCAAGTATTCGGAGGCGGCAGTTATTGCGGCTTGCGGCGCTTGGCATGGCTGCGGCATTGCTTCCCGCCTGCCGCAATGGCGAACCAAAAACATATGCGCCGGGTGACCGCTTCCCGGACACCATACTGGCCGGGCTGGATGGCCGCGCGGTATCTTTCGATTCATACGCCGACGCTGCGCTGGTGGTCAATTTCTGGGCCACATGGTGCGAACCTTGCCGGCGCGAAATGCCCAGCCTGGAAAAGCTGGGCACACTGTTTAACCCGAAGGATTTGCTGGTTGTTGGCGTATCGGTTGACGGCGACCGCAACATGGCACGCGAATTCGCGCAGCAGTACAAGATTGCGATACCGCTGCTATCGGATAGCGAGCAGGTGTTATCCAACGGGTTGTTGCGGATACCCGCCTTCCCCACAACCTATTTGCTGAAGCATGACCGTACTATCGCCCATATTTTTGTTGGCGCACGTGACTGGGCGGAACCGGCTGTGGTCGAGGAAATTGAAAAGCTGCTGGCGGTGCGGCGTATCAAGGCGGCTTGAGCGCAAGAAGCGCAAACTGGCTTGCTTTGGCGCAGGTTAACGGCATTCAGGCAGAGATCATCCCCCAAAAATCTTTGGTTTTCCATGGCGGCGATGGTGGTAAAATTCAGGCCGAAACATTCCGCCCGCCGCCATGCCACTTCCTTCATTCATCCATCTGCGCCTGCACAGCGAATACTCCATCGCCGATGGCATAGTGCGTATTCCGGAAGCGATTTCCGCCGCCAGGCAGGATGGCATGCCTGCGCTGGCGCTGACCGACCTCAGCAATGTTTTTGGCCTGGTCAAGTTCTATCAGGCGGCGCGCGAAAACGGCATCAAGCCCATTATTGGCTGCGACGTATTCATCAGCAACGAGGCGGAGCGCGAGCAGCCGTTTCGTTTGTTGCTGCTGTGCCAATCCAATGCGGGTTATCTGCGCCTGTGCGATTTGCTCACGCGCGCCTATCGGGAGAATCAGCACCGCGGCCGGCCGGAAGTGCGCAAGGAATGGCTGCGCGGATGCACCGACGGCCTGATCGCCTTGTCCGGCGCGCATTTTGGCGAAGTGGGCACGGCGCTGCTGAATGGCAATCAAGCGACGGCATGCCAGCTCGCGTCGGAATGGGCGGCGCTATTCCCTGGCCGTTATTATCTGGAGGTGCAACGCACCGGCTTTGCGCGCGAGGAAGCGCACCTGCGCGCGACCCTGCAACTGGCTGCCGCGCTGGCGCTGCCGGTGGTGGCCACGCATCCGGTGCAGTTCCTTGCCGTTGATGATTTCAAGGCGCACGAGGCGCGGGTGTGCATCGCCGAAGGTTATGTGCTGAATGACAAGCGCAGGGTGCGCCATTTCACCGCACAACAATATTTCAAGACGCAGGATGAGATGGCGGTGTTGTTCCCCGACCTGCCGGAGGCGCTGGCCAACAGCGTGGAAATCGCCAAGCGCTGCAACCTTACGCTAAAGCTGGGCAAGCCGCACCTGCCGGATTTCCCTACGCCCAATGGCGAAAGCCTGGACGATTTCCTGCGCGCCGAATCCGGGCGCGGCTTGCAGCAGCGCATGGCGCAGCTGTTCCCGGACGAGGCCGAGCGTGCGGCGAAGATGCCGGAATACACCGGACGCCTGGCGTTCGAGATCGAGACCATCATCAAGATGGGTTTCCCGGGCTACTTCCTGATCGTGGCCGACTTCATCCGCTGGGCGAAAAACAACGGTGTGCCGGTCGGGCCGGGGCGCGGCTCCGGCGCAGGCTCGCTGGTGGCTTACAGTCTCGGCATCACCGATCTCGACCCGCTACGCTATGCACTGCTGTTCGAGCGCTTCCTCAATCCCGAGCGTGTGTCGATGCCCGATTTCGACGTGGACTTCTGCCAGGATGGGCGCGAGCGGGTGATCCACTATGTGCGCGACAAATACGGCGCGGACTGCGTGTCGCAGATCGCCACTTTCGGCACCATGGCGTCCAAGGGCGTTATCCGCGACGTCGGGCGTGTGCTGGATTTTCCTTACGGCCTGTGCGACCGGCTGTCCAAGCTGGTGCCGATGGATGGCCCCAAGCCGTATTCGTTGCGCAAGGCGCGTGAACTGGAACCGGAATTCAATGCGGTCATCAACAGCGAAGAAGGCGTGGATGAATTGCTCGAGCTGGGTGAACGGCTGGAAGACCTGACGCGCAACGTCGGCATGCATGCGGGCGGCGTGCTGATTGCGCCGGGCAAGCTGACTGATTTCTGTCCGCTGTATTGCGCCGAAGGCAGCGACAGCGTGGTGAGCCAGCTCGACAAGGACGACGTGGAAGCGGTCGGCCTGGTGAAGTTCGACTTTCTCGGCCTGCGCACGCTCACCATTATTGATTGGGCGGTGAAGTATGTGAACATGCCGGTGCGGGGAGAAGGAGCGCCCTTCAACATTGAAACCATCCCGCTTGATGACAAGGCAACCTACGACCGCATCTTCAAGCTCGCGAAAACCACGGCGGTTTTCCAGTTTGAATCGGACGGCATGAAGAGTACGCTGGAGAAGGCCAAGCCGGACTGCCTGGAAGACCTGATTGCCTTGAACGCGCTGTACCGCCCGGGACCGATGGACTTCATCCCCAATTTCATCAGCCGTAAGCACGGCGATGAAAGCGTGGTTTATCCCCATCCCTGCCTGGAGCCGGTGCTTGCCACCACCTACGGCATCATGGTGTACCAGGAGCAGGTGATGCAAGCCGCACAGGTGGCGGCGGGCTACAGCCTGGGCGGCGCGGACATGCTGCGCCGCGCGATGGGCAAGAAGAAGCCGGAAGAAATGGCGCAGCAACGCGCAATCTTTGTCGAAGGCGCGGCCAGGAACAACATAAACGAGGCGCAGGCGAACGAGATCTTCGACACGATGGAGAAATTCGCGGGCTACGGTTTCAACAAGTCACACGCCGCTGCTTATTCGCTGGTCGCCTACCAGACCGCCTTCCTCAAGTGCCACCATCCTGCGGCCTTCATGGCGGCCACACTGTCCTCGGAAATGGACAACACCGACAAGGTCAGCTTCTTCTATCAGGACACGTTGCAACAGGGCGTGAAGATATTGCCGCCGGATGTTAACTCCTCTGGCTATCGCTTCGCACCCGTGGACGAAAAGACCATGGCTTACGGCCTCGGCGCGATCAAGGGCACGGGCGAGGCGGCAATCGAGAATATCGTCGCGGCGCGCAAGAACGGCCCTTTCAAAGACCTGTTCGATTTCTGCCGCCGCGTGGACAAGCGCATCGTCAACCGCCGCGCTATCGAAGCGCTGATACGCGGCGGCGCGTTCGACAGGATTTCCGATCATCGCCACCAACTCATGGCCTCGCTCGACGCCGCACTCGGCAGCGCCGAGCAGCTGGCGCGCGCAGCCAACCAGAACAGCCTGTTCGGCGATGACGCCAGCGAGTCCATGCCGGTGATGCTGGCCGACGTGCCGCGCTGGAGCATGCGCGAACAATTGCAGAATGAAAAACTCGCGCTGGGTTTTTACCTGAGCGGCCATCCTTATCAGGAATATGCGCATGAACTCGCGCAGTTCATCAAACACAAACTCGGTGACGTGACGCCGCAACTGGTCAGCCAAGGCAACAATAATAACGGCAATGGCAGGCGCAACAGCGGTGTGGCAGTGGTGCTGGCCGGCATGGTGTCCGGCGTGCGCCCTTTGCAAACGCGGCGCGGCCGCATGGTCGTGGTTAAACTGGATGACGGCAATACGAAACTTGAGGTAACCGTATTCAATGAAGAGTACGAGCGCAGCCGCCTGTGGATACGCGAGGACGAATTGCTGGTGGTGCGCGGCAAGGCCAGCCGTGATGAATACAACGGTTCCGACAACATGCGCGTTACCGCCGAAGAACTCTATGACCTCGCCTCGGCGCGTTCCGCTTTTGCCAAGCGCCTGGAGCTGGAAATTTCAGCGGATAAAAAAATCGATGTGGCGCAACTGAAAGAGCTGCTCACCCCCTACCGCGACGGCAAATGCCCGGTGCTGGTGCACTACCGCAATGACCTGGGCAGCGTCCAGCTAAGCCTGGGCGAGGGCGGTGTATCGTTGCACGGCGATATGCTGGGCGGTTTGCGCAAGATGCTTGGGGAGCAGGCGGTACGGGTGGTGTATGCCTGAATATCTGCCTGGTCGGTGCCAAGCCGGTCTGGTCGCAACCATGAATGTTCGCTGCGCCATGGCAAATTCTTCTCGGTTGACAAGCAGTCCCATCCTGCCTGTTTCCTGCCGGAACGCCTGATTCGCGCCCCCGCTTCTTCGGCGCAATCCCCGTGGCCAGATTCACGATCGGCTGGTCAATTCAATGGCCGTTTGGCATATAGTACGGGAATGGGAATTGTGATAGGCTGAAACCGGACACATCGCATTAGCCACAGCTGACGAGTACATGTCTATTTTGATAACAGCCTCAACAAGACGACTGCCGCTCTTCATGTGCCGCGCTCATTATGCGGCAGCGGCTGTTTCATGGCGCAGCTCTTTCTGCAATATTGCGCTACTGTTTGTGTTTGTCATTATGGCTGTTGGTGAGACACCCGTATCAGCCGACGAGTTGGCTGTTGTCGCCAACCCCAGAAGTGGAATAGACCAGTTGAGCCATGATGAAGTAATCAATATCTTTATGGGCCGTTCCCGCCAGTTGTCATCGGGCATAACCGCGCAGCCTATTGACTTGCCGGCCACACAGGCCGAGAAAACCAATTTCTACCGGCTTCTCGTCAATAAAGACCTGGCCGAAATCAATTCCTACTGGGCGCGCCTGCACTTTTCCGGACGCATCCCTCCACCCATGGTGGCGAAAAACGCCGCAAATGTTATTGAAATTGTTGCCAGCACTCCTGGCGCCATCGGCTATATCAATCAATCAATGGTCACTACTACAGTCAAACAGGTTTTTGAACTTGGCACGCAACAATATGAACGCGAGCTGGCGCCATAGCCTTGTTTATCTGACGGTCATCGCGGTCGTCGGTATTTCGGTTGTCTTTGGGGCATTGTTCATTAGCGCCACCAATATGGTGACCCGCCAGCGCGCTCAGGAGGAATCCACTGAGAACATCGGCAGGTTGCTGGATATCGTGGAAAGTACCGTTGGCATTGCCTGCTTTGTTGGAGACCAGGCACTCGCACAAGAAGTCGCACACGGCCTATTGAAAAATCCGGAAGTGCTGGGTGTGGTCATCCGCAACGACAAACAGGAATTGGCGCACACCTACCGGGTTTTATCTACCCCCCAACTTGCTGAGCAGGCTGTAAAAGCGCGGCTCAGCCGCGTGGTCCGCTCACCTTTCAATCCCAATGAGCGCGTTGGCGAAATATATCTCGACCCCAATCCGGATGAAATTGATCGCCAGATCAAACAAGATGTAAGTTTCGTGGGATTGATGCTGACCCTGCAGATTGCGGGGACTATCGCGGCAATCATTCTGGTGCTTATCTATTTGATCGTAAAACCGATCAAGCGCATGTCAGACCGGCTGCACCAAATGGATGCTGCTGCCGGTAATCAACTGCGCATCCCAAAGGGACATGCCAACACAGAAATCGGTCGCCTGGCGAATGACATCAATGCACTGGCTGGACATTTGATGGCATCGCTGGAAGACGAACGGGAACTGCGGCACTTGAGTGAAATTGGCGAAAAAAAATATCAGGCCATCTTTGCCAATGCCGAAACGGGCATCTTTATAGCCAACCGGGAGAGTGCCATTGAGTCATTCAATCCGGCATTTTCCAGATTGCTGGATATGCATCCCGACACAATGGAAAGGAATGGTAAAAAACATATCGCCGATTTGGCCTGGTGCATTCCTGCCCGCCTGTCGCAACTTATCTGTGATTGCATCGATAACAACAAGATGTGCAGCGACGATCTGGAGCTTGGTGCCGGTAATAAACTGACCCGCTGGCTTAACCTGGTGTTGAGTCCCATAGGTGACAACATGGTTCAAGGCGTGGTCGTGGATGTGACCGAACGCAAATTGTCTGAAAGTACCGCCTTGAGGCAGGCTGTTACCGATCCCCTGACTGGGCTTGCCAACCGGCACGGCTTTGGGCATGAAGTCATGCAGTTGATAAAACAGCATGAGAACGATCCTGGCAAATGCTTTGCCTTGATGCTCATCAATCTGGACGGGTTTAAAAGGGTCAATGAGGCGCTTGGGATGCCGATGGGTGACGCGGTTTTGAAAGTCGCGGCGTTGCGGCTTAATAACTGCCTCAAGTCTGGTGATACCGTGGCGCGCATCGGCGGTGATGAGTATGCGGCTATCTTGCCCAATGCAACCGGAGAGGAGCTATCCAGCGTTATAGCAGAGCGCATTATCAGTGTACTGAGGGAAAACTTTGATGTTCACTCAACACCGATAAAGCTTGGTGCCAGCATAGGCATTGCGTTTTTCCCCAGCGACGGAAAAGACCTGCCCGCATTGTTGCGCGATGCAGAACTTGCCTTGAGCCGTGCCAAATCAACCGGCGGCAATCAATTCAACTTTTTCGATACAGGAATGACCGAAGCGGCCGAGCGTCGTCGCGCGATGGAAACTGATATGCATCAGGCATTGCCGCGCAACGAATTCGAACTCTTCTATCAGCCGATCGTCGATCTCGTCAGTAACCAACTGGCTGGCGCCGAAGCGTTAATCCGCTGGCACCATCCTGAAAAAGGGCTTATACCGCCGGATGCTTTTATTCCTTTGGCCGAGGAAACCGGATTTATTGTTGAATTGGGTTCATGGATTCTCGAAACAGCAAGTCGTCAGCTGGCTGAATGGCAAACAGCCGGAAAAGACTACTACATCTCGATCAACGTTTCCGGTCACCAGATACCCAATGGAATAACTCCCGAGAAACTGGCGGAAACGATCCGGCGATACGGGATCAATCCTTCACGCCTGGCTCTGGAAATTACCGAGGGTGTACTGCTTGCGGACGTTAATCAGGCACTGAGCTGGCTCCAGGCAGTGCGCGAACTTGGGTGCCGCATATATCTCGATGATTTCGGCACCGGCTACTCTTCGCTTTCCTACCTGAAGCGTTTCCCCGTAACTACCGTCAAGGTGGATAAATCCTTCGTACGCGATATGTCCAAGGATTCAAGCGATCTTGCTCTCGTAGAGGCGATTGTTGCCATGGCGCGCAGCCTCGGCCTGAATGTTGTCGCCGAAGGTGTGGAGACCATGGCTCAGCTGGAACTGCTGCGGCAAATGAATTGCCGCAGCATACAGGGATATTATTTTTCCAAGCCCGTCCCGATTGAACAGTTTGCCAAGGTTGCCACTCGGGTGGAGGCATTGCTGGCCTCGACGAAAAACCTAACAGCGGGATGAGATTCCAGGAGATAGATGGTATGAAACAGCGTTCACTTTTTAGCATTGCGGTTCATGCAATATCACTTCTGCTACCCCTGGCTGCTCAGGCGCAGGATGAGGAGGGTGGCGTGAAATTTTCAGGATCCGGTTTTCTTACCCTCGCCGCCGGAAAAATATTGGGAGGCGATGCGCCCCAGAATTTCAATGGATTCCAGGCGCCGATGTTCGTTTCAGACTATGGACAAGGCGGCGTATACGAAAACAACGGCTGGTCAATCAAGCCGGATTCAAGACTTGGCTTGCAGGGAACGGCAACATTCAACCCGCAGTTTTCGCTTACCGGACAGGTTGTTTCACACGGTGCGCGGAACGGAAAGCTTGACCTAGAATGGGCTTATGGAAACTACAACTTCAACGACAATCTGTCGCTACAGGTAGGCCGCAAGCGGCTCCCCCTGTTCTATTATTCAGAAACTCAGGATGTCGGCTTTACCTATCCCTGGGTACACCTCCCCCCGGGACAATACGGATGGGAAATCGTCAATTTCAACGGCGCGAATCTGCGCCATCAAACCCAGTGGGGTGCCTGGTCATCCAGCATGGAGGTTTTTTTTGGTGCCGAGACCAAAACCGACAACGGCTTCTGGAAAATCTATAACGGCAAAAACACGCACACCGACTCGAAATGGAGCAATATCCTCGGCGCGGACTTAACACTGGCCAGGGACTGGTTTGACTCACGAGTGGCATACATCCAATCCGACATGCAAGATAGATTGTTGCCTGCTGACTTTGGACAAAAAGCAAGGCAAAAAATTTATACGCTCTCTTTCAACATCGACCGGCAACACTGGGTGGTGCGCAACGAATATCTCTATATCGACCGCAAACCAATCGGTGAGGAAGATTATTCGCTGTTGCTCGGAGTGGGCTATCGTGTCGGCAAGTTTTTGCCGATGGTCACCTACAACCAATACAAAATGCGATTGACTCCGGCTTATGCCAACCCGGGCGTCATCGACCCGACGACCATCGATCCGCTCGCGATTGAAGCATGGTCGACCCTGGCGTTGTCGCTGAGTTATGCACTGACGCCCACCAGCGACTTGAAA
>JAQTOM010000072.1:0-2905 GCA_028713345.1 Gallionellaceae bacterium
CTTGAGCGCAGGGTTATGCCGCATGTTTGAGCGGAACCTCCCAGCCGGGAAATACAAGCACGGCTGGATGACATTGGAGGGCATGAGCAAAAACTTTGGCGCGCTCAACACCCAAATTTACCCGCCCATTCTCGATGGCTGAGATAGTGGCTTGAGGGATGCCCGTAAGTTCGGAAAGTTGGCTTTGGCTCAACTCCTGGAGTTCGCGCAAAATGCGAACCGACTCTCCCACCGAGACCTCAACACGCTTTTTTGCGGGACGAAACTCTTTCATTTATGGCCTCCTGTAATCGTGGGCGGTACTTGAACTACCTGGATCAGCAACGCATTGACAACAGCCCGATAAATCACCCGCCATTGGAGTCCGAGCCGGGAAGAGCGATGACCTTTCCACTCGCCTATAAGGGCTTCGTCGTGAAACCCCTTAATGGCTCGCAATCCCGCTGGCCCTGAGAGCTTGGCAATGTCTTTCCATTTCTCATAATGTTTCAGAACCTCAATGGGCACGGAGCCGGAAAGCTGTTTATCAACGCGACGGTGTTCTTCGATTTCCCACATACCGCATTATGCATATACCAATAATGGTATGTCAAGTGCGCTGGCTTTGTATACGAGGTCTTGTGTTTTGCGTTAGGCAAAAGGCAAGACCTGACCCTTGAGTTCTTGCGTCGTGGCGGGTGACGCTTAACGTTTGAAGTGGTAGCGGCAAGCTGGAATTTTGCGGATGTGGCGGCGGCATGGTGGACTCGTCCGCTGCATGTTTTCGAGTGGACAAAGTTTTGCGTTGCAACAATTAGTCAAGGTAATAGATGCGTTAACGCAAGACCTGACCCCATTGTGCTATGCGCCGCCGAGTAGCGCAGGCTGGTCAGGGGGTTTCGGCGAGGACTGTCTGAGCGCGAAGCGCGAGTTCCGCAGCCGCCTGACCAGTCGAGCAACGCAGGGTACCGCGCAGCGGCGGCAAACCGGGGTCGCCTTTTCTTCGGTTACCTTCTTTTGGCGACGCAAAAGAAGGTAACTTGCTGCCGGGCAACCCCCGGCGGTTTTAATTTCAGATGGCTACCACAGTGGTTTTTCAACTCTTCAACCACCGCGCCGCATCCAGTGCAAAGTAAGTCAGAATCCCATCCGCCCCGGCACGCTTGAACGCCAGCAGCGACTCCAGCACGCAAGCCTGTTCGTTCAGCCAGCCGTTCTGTGCGGCGGCTTTGAGCATGGCGTATTCACCGCTGACCTGATAGACGAAGGTGGGCGCCTTGAATTCATCCTTCACGCGCCGCACGATGTCGAGGTAGGGCATGCCGGGCTTGACCATGACCATGTCTGCACCTTCCTGCAAGTCGAGGCCGACTTCCCACAGTGCTTCGTCGGAATTGGCCGGGTCCATCTGGTAGGTGTATTTGTTGCCCGCGCCCAGATTGCCGCTGGAGCCGACCGCATCGCGGAACGGGCCGTAGAAGCTGGAGGCGTATTTGGCGGAGTAAGCCATGATGCGGGTGTGGATGTGCTTGTCGGCATCGAGTGCGGCGCGTACCGCGCCGATGCGCCCGTCCATCATGTCCGAGGGGGCGACGATGTCCGCGCCCGCAGCGGCGTGAGCCTGCGCCTGCCGGGTCAGCACCGCGATGGTCTCGTCGTTGAGGACATAGCCGCTGTCGTCGATCAGGCCGTCCTGGCCGTGGCTGGTGTAGGGGTCGAGGGCGATGTCGGTCATGATGCCGAGCTCGGGGAAGTTCTTCTTCAGCGCGGCGACCACGCGCGGCACCAGGCCGTTCGGGTTGTAGGCTTCGCGCGCGTCCAGGCTTTTCAGCGGCGCATCGATCACCGGGAAGATCGCCATCACCGGGATTCCGAGCCTGACGCATTCCTCGGCGTCTGCAAGCAGCAAGTCCAGAGTCTTGCGCTGCACCCCCGGCATGGACTTCACATCTTCGACTTTATTGCTGCCTTCCAGCACGAAAACCGGGTAGATAAAATCTGCCGGTGTGAGCACATGCTCGCGCATTAGGTCCCGTGAAAAGGCGTCGTTACGCATACGGCGCATGCGTTTGTGTGGGTATTTCCCGAGTGTTTGCATAATAGCCCTCTAAAAAATTCAAGTTCTGTGGAACTCTTTCAGAGTTCTCTTATCTGATTTCGCAGATGACGTAAGTTATCTCCCGTTTCTCCTCCCTGAGCGGGTAGTCCTGACGCTAGTTAGGACAACCTTCGCCCCTGGCTTCCCCCTTTAGCCAGGGGCATTTTTTTGCCCTCAAATCCAAAATGCCGTCGCCATACTTCGTTGCATTCGAGAACTCTTGCTTACATACCACCATGTATGCGGCGCTGCGATTTCTCTCATGCGCCTCGTCTGACTTATAACCAGCCACTTGGTTACCGTCGTTTGGTAGCCTAGTGGAATGGCTAGTAGTTTCATCAGGCATTTTGAATTTTAGTCTTGTGCAAACCACCCGGCTATAACCGCCTCGGCCTCATCCATGCCGGTCTTTTTCAGGCTGGAAAACAGTTGCACCGAGCAATGCGGGAAATGTTGCGCAAGGTGTAATTTAACACGATTCAGCGTCATGGTCGCCTGCTGGCGGCTCA
Source organism: Gallionellaceae bacterium (assembly GCA_028713345.1). Classification (GTDB taxonomy): domain Bacteria; phylum Pseudomonadota; class Gammaproteobacteria; order Burkholderiales; family Gallionellaceae; genus JAQTOM01. The sequence goes on from JAQTOM010000072.1 coordinate 2,587, forward strand.
GCTTGTCCGACTTGGTGAGCAGCACGTGCACCGGCTTGCCGGTAGGCGCAAACCAGTCCAGCATCTGCTCGTCCAGCGGAGTCAGCGGATGGCGCGCATCCATGATGACAACCAGGCCACACAAGGCTCCCCGCGTTTGCAGGTACTGACTCAGCAATTCTTCCCAGTGCTGCTGCACGTCCGGCGGCACTTTGGCATAACCGTAACCGGGCAAATCCACCAGAAAGCGATTCTCGCCCAGATCGAAATAATTCAGGTGCTGGGTGCGCCCCGGCGTCTTGCTGGTGTAGGCCAGGCGAACATGGTTAGCCAGCGTGTT
>JAQTOM010000072.1:3005-8862 GCA_028713345.1 Gallionellaceae bacterium
AAGCCGGTCATCACCTCGTCCAGGATCAGCACCGCGCCATGCTTGGTGCAGAGTGAGCGCATCGCATCGAGGAATTCGCGTTTGGGTGCGACCAGATTCATGTTGCCCGCCACCGGCTCGACGATCACTGCCGCGATCTCCTTGCCGAATTCGGCAAAAGCGCGCTCCAGTCCTGTGGCATCGTTGTAATCCAGCACCGTGGTCAGCGCGGCGATTTCAGCCGGCACGCCGGAAGAACTCGGCTGGCCGAAAGTCAGCGCGCCGGAACCGGCCTTGACCAACAGGCCGTCGGAATGGCCGTGGTAACAGCCCTCAAACTTAATGATGCGGCTGCGCCCGGTAAAGCCGCGCGCCAGGCGGATCGCGGTCATGGTGGCTTCGGTGCCGGAACTCACCAGACGCACCATTTCCAGGCTGGGCAGCAGCTTGCACAACAACTCGGCCATTTCCAGTTCGGTTGCGGTGGGCGCGCCGAAGCCCAGCCCCTGCGCGGCGGCATCCTGCACCGCCTTGACCACCTCGGGGTGGCAATGCCCGACGATCATCGGCCCCCAGGAGCCGACGTAATCAATGTAGCGCTTGTCGTCTGCGTCCCACACATAGGCGCCCTGCCCGCGCTTGAAAAATAGCGGCGTGCCGCCCACCGACTTGAAGGCGCGCACCGGGGAATTTACACCGCCGGGAATGATGCGTTTCGATTGTTCAAACAAATCCTGGTTACGTGAGTTCATGGTGCAAAGTTCCGGGTAAAAAGTTTGGGGTAAATAATCTGGAAAATTCTTGTGCCGCCGTTGTTATGTCCACTGCGTCAAACAAGGCCGAAATCACGGCCAGCGCGTCTGCGCCCGCACATACCAGCGATGCGCCATTCTGTGCGTTGATGCCGCCTATGGCCACCAGCGGCACGGTCAGTCCGGCGCGCGCCTGACGCAACAATTCGGCATTTGCCGCCACTGCGGCGGGCTTGGTGCCGGAAGGGAAAAATGCGCCAAATGCCACATAGTCCGCTCCTGCTCCGACCGCTTCCTGCGCCAGCGGCAGGCGATTATAGCAAGAGATGCCGATCATCCTGTGCTTGCCCAATATGGCACGCGCCGCATCCAGGCTGCCATCCATGGCGCCCAAATGCACTCCATCCGCATCCACCTGCGCCGCCAGATGCGCATCGTCATTCACGATAAACGGCACGGCAAATTCGTGCGCCAGATTGCACAAAGCCGCGGCTTGTTCCAGTTTTAGCGCGCTATCGGCAACCTTGTTGCGGTATTGCAGCACACCCGCGCCACCCGCCAGCGCTAACCGCACGCGACGCAGCAGATCAGAGGTGTCGAGACAATCCGGCGTAATTGCGTACAACCCTCTAATGCAGGATGTCAGGCTTGCTGTCTTCCTCTTCATCTTCATCCCGCGCCCAAAAAAGCCGATCTGGAATATATTGCCCCATGCCGGGACGGAAACCGAATTTCAAGGCCTGCCAAGTGTATTCCTGCGCCTCTTTCACGGCTTCTTCCAACGGCAAGCCGTTTGCCAGCAAGGCTGCAATAGCCGCAGCCAGCGTACAGCCGGAGCCGTGGTAGACGCCGGGCAGCCGCGCCCAGCTATCGCTGCGTACCACACCTTGTTCCCCATACAGCGTGTTGATCACCTTGGGCGTGTGTTCGTGCGTGCCGGTTATCAGCACGTATTCGCAGCCCATATGCATGATGCGTTTGGCGCACTCAACCATGTTTGGGTTGTCTTCATCGTTGTCATCATCCTGAGTGAGACGGCGCACCTCTATGCTGTTTGGTGTCAGGATAGTGGTCTGCGGCAGCAGCAACTCGCGCATCGCATCCAGCATATCCTCATTGGCCAACTCGTCGCCGCGGCCAGAGGCCAGAATCGGGTCGAACACCAGCGGTATATCCGGATAATCCGAAATGATCTCGGCGATTGCCGCAATATTCTCCACGCTGCCCAGCAGGCCGATCTTGAACGCCGCTACCGGCATGTCTTCCAGCACTGCACGCGCCTGATCGGACACCCACTCGGCATCAATCGGCAACACATCGTCCACTCCGCCGGTGTCCTGCACCGTTACCGCCGTCACGACAGACAAGGGATGGCAGCCCATGCTGGCAATAGTCAGAATGTCGGCCTGCAAGCCTGCTCCCCCGCTGGGGTCGGTGGCGGCAAAGGTGAGAACAATCGGCGGAATTTCAGACATGGCGGTGGGCATCGTGGTAAAAGCGTGATTTTAACCTAAAAATAGCGGCTGAAATGGCCTTAACTTCCCTTTGAGGAATATAAGGCGCACACAGTGCTGCCAACGCTAGCAACAGCGCTTGATGCCGTTCCATTTTTGCTGTTGCTGGCGCAAAAAGAAATCCTTGCGCGATAGTGCAGGCGTATCCGTGCGGCAACTGGCGTGATGCTTCAGGTAGAGTTCGTAGGCATTGTCGCCGCTCAATTCGCGCAGGGCATGCCAGCCGCGCAACAGCAATACGTTCAGTCTCTTTGCCATGCTTCCTCCAGCCGGGTGACCTCATGCGGGATTTCGGAGAGCGGTGGCACGGGCTTGTTGTTGAGGTGACGGACACAGATGCGCAGCATGTCGAGCACGATGAGCCACAGCAGGCAGACGAAGAAGATGGCCAGCACGGCATCGAGGCGCTGGTTGAGAATCAGCGTGGGTGCGACGGCGGCTTTTTCCGGCGGCAGGATTCCGGTGGCGAGCTTGGCGGCGAGGTCGTTGGCGGCGGCGAAGAAGCCGACGCGCACATCATTGCTGGTGAGTTTCTCCCACACCGCCGTGCTGGTGATCAGCGTGAGCCAGGTGAGCGGCAGGCCGGTGATCCAGGCGTGTTTCAGCTTGCCGGACTTGACCAGGATGCCGGTGGCGACACACAGCGCAATCGCCGCGAGTATCTGGTTGGAGATGCCGAACAGCGGCCACAGGATGTTGATGCCGCCGTTGGGGTCGATCACGCCGATGTACAGGAAATAGCCCCAGGCCGCGACGACCATGCCGCTGGTGAGCAGCACCGAGGGGTACCACGAAGTCTCGCCCAGTTTCGGCCAGATGTTGCCGAGCATGTCTTGCAACATGAAGCGCCCGACGCGCGTACCCGCATCCAGCGTGGTGAGTATGAAGATGGCCTCGAACATGATGGCAAAGTGATACCACATGGACAGCATACCCTGGCCGAACGCGCTGCCGAAAATGCTGGCCATGCCCACCGCGAGCGAAGGTGCGCCGCCGGTGCGTGCGAACAGCGTGGCTTCGCCCATCTGCTGCGCCAGCAGCGACATTTGTTCCACCGTGATCGGGAATCCCCACGAAGAAATTTTCGCCACCGCATCGGCGGCTTCCTTGCCGACCATGCCTGCGGGCGAGTTGATGGCGAAGAACACGCCGGGGTCGAGCACGGTGGCGGCGACCATGGCCATGATGGCAACGAATGATTCCAGCGCCATGCCACCGTAGCCGATCATGCGGATGTCGCGTTCGTTGGATAACAATTTAGGCGTGGTGCCGGAAGCGATCAGCGCGTGGAAGCCGGATATCGCGCCGCAGGCGATGGTGATGAATACGAAGGGAAATAATTTGCCGCCGAAAATGGGGCCGCTGCCGTCCACGAACTGGGTGAGCGCGGGCATCTTCACATGGGGCTGCATCCACACGATGGCGAGCGCCAGCAGGATCACGGTGCCGAGCTTCATGTAGGTGGAGAGATAATCGCGCGGCGCCAACAGCAGCCACACCGGCAGGATGGCGGCGGCGAAACCATAGCCGATCACCGCCCAGGCCAGCGGCAGGCCGGGATGGTCGAACAGCTCACGCAGGCCCGGCTGGTGGTCTATCCAGCCGCCGCCCGCCACGGCCAGCAGCAATAAAATAATGCCAAGCAATGAGCCTTCCAGCACGCGACCGGGGCGGATGTTGCGCATATACAGGCCGACCAGCATGGCGATGGGTATGGTCGCGGCGACCGTCGAAGTTGCCCACGGGCTGTGTTTCATGGCGTTGACCACCACCAGGCCGAGTACCGCGATCAGGATAATCATGATGAGCAGGGTGGCGATGAGTGCTGCGATGCCGCCGATGGCGCCGAGTTCGTCGCGCGCCATCTGGCCCAAACTCTTACCGTTGCGCCGCATGGAGAAAAACAGCGTGACCATGTCCTGCACACAGCCGCCGAGCACCGCGCCGATCAGTATCCACAGCGTGCCGGGCAGGTAGCCGAACTGCGCGGCCAGCGTCGGCCCGACCAATGGGCCTGGTCCCGCGATGGCGGCGAAGTGGTGGCCGAACACGATCCAGCGGTTGGTGGGCATGTAGTCATGCCCGTTGTTGAGCCGCTCGGCGGGCGTGGCGCGGGTCGGGTCTATGATTAAAACACTGGCCGCGATCCATGCCGCGTAGAAGCGGTAGGCGATGGCATACACGCACAGCGCGGCGGTGACGAACCACAACGCATTGATGGATTCGCCGCGATTGAGGGCGATGCCGCCCAGCGCGGCAGCGCCGAGCAGGGCGATAGCCATCCATAAAAACGCGGGAAAAATTTTGTTGTTCGTCATTGGCTGGGTGTTAGCGGAAAATTTTATGCGACAATGCTACCTAAAATTTGATTAGCACGGTATCCATCCGTAAAATCACTGCCTTTTTGGGACATGTCGTGTCGTTTGAAGCCATAAAACAATTGCTCGCCCCGGATATGTCCGCCGTGGACAGGTTGATACACGCCCGCTTGCATTCGGAGGTGGCGCTGATCAATCAGGTAGGCGCATATATTACCAATAGCGGCGGCAAGCGCTTGCGCCCGGCGCTGGTGGTGCTGTCTGCCAAGGCGTTTGGCTACATGGGAGAATACCACCATAACCTGGCCGCCGTAGTTGAATTCATCCATACCGCCACCCTGTTGCATGACGACGTGGTGGATGAATCCGAGCTGCGCCGTGGCCACGCCACCGCCAGCGCGCTGTTTGGCAATGCGACCAGCGTGCTGGTGGGAGATTTTTTGTATTCGCGTGCCTTTCAGATGATGGTGGAGGTGAACGACATGCGCGTCATGCAGACCCTGGCGGATGCCACCAACACCATCGCGGAGGGCGAAGTGCTGCAATTATTGAGCTGCCATGACGCGGATGTAGATACGTCCAGTTATTTGCACGTAATCCACTGTAAAACCGCCAAGTTGTTTGAAGCCGCAATGCGCTTGGGGGCTATTCTGGGACGGTCAGACGAGGCCAGCGAACAGGCGGCGGCAAAATACGGAATGCACTTGGGAACGGCGTTTCAATTGGTGGATGATGTGCTGGACTACTCGGGAGATGAAAAGGAAATCGGCAAGAACCTGGGGGATGATTTGTCTGAAGGCAAGCCTACCCTGCCGCTGATTTATGCCATGCAGCATGGTGATGCAAACCAGGTCTCGGTAGTGCGCCAGGCCATTGAGCAGGGAAATATCGCGCAATTTGCCGAAGTGCTACGGGTAATTAAACAGACTGGCGCGCTGGATTACACCAGGCAACAAGCACTGATCGAGTCAGATGCTGCATGTGCGGCATTGGCCTCTTTGCCGGATACGAATTACAAGCAATCCCTGTTACAATTAGCAAAGTTTGCCGCTACAAGGCAATTTTAAGGTTTTTTCTTTTCGGGGTGTAGCTCAGCCTGGTAGAGTACTGCGTTCGGGACGCAGGAGTCGGAGGTTCGAATCCTCTCACCCCGACCAATTGGCTCAATTGGTTACTTGATAAGCGTCAATAATTCTCGTGTATTCCCTGTAATACTGGCCATACTGCCGTTTTTAACCCTACTGGCAAGCAAAGTGGGATGCTGTAGGAATCCCGGGCAAGATGTCAACGCATG
>JAQTOM010000073.1 GCA_028713345.1 Gallionellaceae bacterium
CTGTGGGATTATCTGCTCGACCCGTTACTGGCTATTTACGCGATCAGCGCACTCGTGAAGCGCGGCGTGCAATACTCGTTGAAGCCGCGAGACAACACTCACTGATTTACCGGCTATCCGGGCATGCACCAACCTACTCTGCCTTGCATATTCACGGTACACATGCCGTCATTCCCACCCTCGCGGGAATGACGTGGCAGTTTTCCGGTTTTTACTCCGCACTCCGAAATCTGCAATCGTTTCATCTCGGTGCAAGACCGGCCAAAACGGCCTCTGTCATTTTACCCGGTTGCTTCCTGCCACCAATTTATATTCGAACAACCGGCACTCGATTGCGCCGTTGAACAGTGGGGTGCGGCGCGAGACGGACAGGCGGATGAACTTGGGCAGGCGCAAGTCGGATGTAAACAGGTAGGCATTCCAGCCGCCGAACTTTTTCTTCAGCACATCGCCCAGCTTGGGATACAGTGCTTCCAGTTCCGCCAGTTCGCCCATGCGCTCGCCGTAGGGCAGGTTCGCCACCAGCACGCCGTGGGCGGCGGGTGCTGAGACCTCCAGCACGTTGCACTGTTTCAGGTCCACGGCCTGGCGGATGCCGGCATTTTCCAGATTGAGGTGCGCAGCCTTGAGTTCGTCGCCGTACAGATCGCTGCCGAAAATCGGTAATTCGCTCACCGGCAACTGGGCAGCCTGCGCCTCGGCGCGAATCTTCTCCCACGCGGCGGCATCGAAATTATTCAGCTTCTCGAAGGCGAAACGGCGGCCGATGCCGGGGGCGATGTTGAGCGACATCTGCGCGGCCTCGATCAGGAACGTGCCGCTGCCGCACATCGGGTCGAGCAGCGGCGTGCCGGGCTGCCAGCCGGACAGAAGCAAAATACCTGCCGCGAGGTTCTCGCGCAGCGGCGCGATATTGGTGTACTGGCGCACGCCGCGCTTGAACAGCGCATCGCCGGAAGTGTCCACATACAGCGTCATGCGGCTTTGTTCGAGAAAAGCGTGGATGCGCATGTCCGGCGCATGGGTATCCACACTGGGGCGTTCGCCGACCAGCTTGCGGAACTTGTCGCACACTGCATCCTTGATCTTCAGCGTGACGAAATCCAGGCTTTTCAGCGGACACTTGATCGCCGCCATGTTGACGCGGATGGTGCGCGACACATCGAACCAGTCGCCCCACGGCAAGGCATACACGGTGTCGTAGATGTCCTGCTCGCTGCGGTAATTGCTCATTGCCACACGCCACAGGATACGGCTGGCGATGCGGCTGTGCAGATTGACGCGACAACCCAGCAGCCACGTGCCGCAAAAATGCACGCCGCCATCGGTGGCGCGCACATCCTGCGCGCCCAGTGTGGTCAGCTCATTACCCAGTACTGCTTCGAGGCCGCGCGGACATGGCGCAAAAAAGTTTTCGCTCACAGCGGCTTTACCGTTACCAGAATCACCACCGCAACCAGCAGCAGCACCGGAATCTCGTTGAACCAGCGATACCACACGTGGCTGCGCGTGTTGAGTTTTTGTTTAAACAAGGTGAGCAAGCGTCCGCAATAAAAATGGTAAGCCACGAGAAAAACAACCAGCAGCAATTTGATGTGCATCCATCCGCCGGTAATGCCATAGCCCAGCCACAGCCACAAGCCGAATGCCAACGCCAGCACAGCCAGCGGTGTCATGAAACGGTACAGCTTGTGCGCCATCAACAGCAGGCGCTCGCGCTCGGTATCGTGCGCGGCCATCGCCAGATTGACATAGATGCGCGGCAGGTAGAACAGCCCCGCGAACCAGCTGGTGACGAAGATGATATGAAATGCCTTGACCCACAACATAAACCCATCCCTATCTTGATAACCGCCGCCGGAACAATACCAGCGACACATAAAACCCGGCCAGGGTGTAGCCCAGCAACACCGCCACATGCAGCACCGCATGCGACGGCAGCGCGCCGTTCAGCAAGGGCCTGGCGATATCCACCGCGTGCGACAGCGGCAAAATGGCCGACACGGTTTGCAGCACGGGCGGCAACTGCGTGACCGGGAAAAATACGCCGCATAATAGCATCATGGGGGTGATCACCAGCGTGAAGTAGTACATGAAAAAATCATAACTCGGTGCCAGTGCCGTTATGATCAGGCCGAGTGATGCGAAGCACAGGCCGACCAGCAGCGCCAGCGGAATAGTCCACAGCGAAAGCCAGGTATGCGATAACCCGAGCAGCCAGATGACCAGCAGCACCGCCGCTCCCGCCATCAGGCTCTTGCTTGCCGACCACAGGATTTCCGCCAGCACGACATCGTCCAGCGTGACCGGCGTGTTGAGGATGGCATCCCAGGTGCGCTGCTCGTGCATGCGTGAAAAACCGGAATACAGCGCCTCGAAACTGGCACTGTTCATGGTGCTGTAACATACCGTTCCCCCGGCGAGAAACAGCAGGTAAGACGTGCCCTCCATCTGCGGCAGCAGGCTGCCGAGGCCGTAGCCCAGCCCCAGCATATAGATCACCGGATCGGCAAGATGGCCGAGGATGGACGTGGCCGCGACTTTTTTCCACACCAGGAAGTGGCGCCGCCAGATCGGGACGAAACGCAGGCTGAGGCGCGGCGGGGCGAAAGGATTCATTCTCATGAGTGCTCGTATCGCCTGCGTGAAGGGAGAAGGGGGAAGGGAACGCGGCGTTGCCGCTCAAGGGTAAAAGCGCGCGAAGCGCGTACTCTTCCCTCTTCTCCCTTATCCCTTCCCTCGCGTGTAACGCGGATGGTCATTCGCGCATCTCCCTGCCGGTAAGCTTCAGGAACACATCCTCCAGATTTGCCGGGCGATGCAGATAACGCAACGCGCCATGCCCGCGCAGATGCGCCAGCAGCGGCTGCGCATCGCTCACGTAGCAGAACGCGGTTTCGCCGCTTACCTCGAAGCGCTGCGCATACTGCGCCGCATGTTGCTGCGCCCATTGCGGCACCCGCTCGCCGAACACCTCCACCACCTGCGGCTCGATATGCTGCGCGATCAGCGCTTGCGGCGTGTCCTGCGCGATCATGCGCCCTTGGTCAAGAATGGCGAGGCGATGGCACAGGCGCTCGGCCTCATCCATGAAATGCGTGGTGAGCAGCAGCGTCTTGCCCTGCGCGGTAAGCTCGCGCAAACGCTGCCAGATGAGGTGGCGCGCCTGCGGGTCAAGGCCGGTGGTCGGCTCGTCCAGGAAAATGATTTCCGGGTCGTTCACCAGCGCGCGCGCCAATGTGAGGCGGCGTTTCATGCCGCCGGACAGCGTGGGAATTTTTGCATCTCTTTTATGGATAAGGTTGGCGAATTCCAGCAGCGCGGGAATGCGCGCCTCGATCTCGCTATCCTTCATGCCGAAATAGCGACCGTACACCAGCAGGTTTTCCGCCACGGAAAAATCCGGGTCGAGATTGTCCATCTGCGGCACCACACCCACGCGCAGCCGCGCTTCACGCGCATGGCGCGGCACGGCATGGTCGAGCAGCCTGAGCTCGCCGCCATCCGGGTCGATCAGGCCGAGCAGCAGGCGCAGCGTGGTCGTCTTGCCCGCCCCGTTCGGCCCGAGCAGGCCGTAACATTCGCCCTTGTGGATAGTGATGCTCACGCCATTCACCACTTCCTGCCCGGCATAGGACTTGTGCAGATTTTGCGCCGAGATAACCGCGCTCATAGGGCATATCCGGTGAGGTGGTGGCGCACGATTTTATGAAGCTGATTCATACGCCATATCCTCCAGTGCACCCGCCGAAGCGGAGATGAAAAACTTGCGCAACTCCGCCATCAGATTTTCAGTCGCTCCACCACCCGCCCGTTTTTCAAGTGCTCTTCGATGATCTCGTCCAGATCGCTCTCGTTCGCGTAGGTGTACCACACGCCCTCCGGATACACGACCAGCACCGGACCTTGGTCGCAATGCCCCATGCAGCCTGCCGAGTTGATGCGGATGCGGTTCTCTTCGGTGGATAAGCCCAGCGCCTTGACCTTGTCCTTGACGTAATCGCGCATTTTTTTTGCGCCGTGGTTGTTGCAGCAATCTTCGCCTGGGCCGCGCTGGTTGGTGCAAAAGAAAACATGCTTGTGGAAAGAGCTCATGATAAAACCTCCCGATAAATGAAAAGCAATTATACCGCCACGGTTAGCGGTTTCCTGCACGCCACAGGTAGCCGAGCATGAGGAAAGGGAACACCAGTGCGATGGTTTGCGACAGGCCGTTGTAATTGAGCAAATGGCCGTAGTGCCAGTGATACAGCCGCATGGCGGAGGAAGGCGCGCCGCTGTCCAATACCCACTGCGCCAGCAACAAATAAGCCAGCGCCACCCCTGCGGCGAACCACAATAATTGTGTACGCGGCAACCAACTGGCGGCAATCAGCGCCAGCACGCCACTGAAAATTCCCAGCATCGCCTCGCTGTTCAGCCACAAGAACAGCGCCCATGATTTAAGCAGCACGGCAGCGGCAACAAATTTGGCCAGCGCCACTACTCCCAGTATCATGACCAGCCCGGTTGCCGCATGGCGGCGCTGGCGCAGCAGGGTCAGCAACAACGATCCCAGCATCAGCAGGTTGAGCGACACCGCCATGCTCTTCATCCAGTTGAGCGGCTCCGGTTGCACTGCGGCGAAGGGCGGGCGCGCCGCCTCGCTGATAAACACGTTGCCCAGCATCGGCAGCGAGGGGTTGACCTGCGCGAACACCCACAGCGCCGCCAGCGCCAATCCGAAGTCCACCCCGTCGCGGCTATGGAACAGGCGCAAGCGCCAGTGCGCCAGGTGCAGCGCAAACCATGCGCGCGGCGCAATGCCCATCGCCAGCAGCGCGCCCGCCAGCGCGCCGAGGGAATTGGCAAGCAGGTCGAGATTGGAGCTGACGCGCATAGGCAAATACATCTGCGCATATTCCATCGCAACAGAAAGCCCCACTCCGCCCAGCGCAGCCAGCAATACGCTCCAGCCCGCACTGAAGCGCGCATGCAGCGTGAGGCCCAGCAGCAGACCAAGCGGCAAATAAGCCAGCAGGTTGACTGCCGTGTCAAACAGCGAATACGTTTGCAGCAGCGGCGCGGCCAGCACGTCAGAGAATGCCAGGCCCTGCTCCTGCCAGCCGCTAAACGGCGACAGGCTGACGTACACGATGAGCAGCGCATAGCCTGCGGCAAGATAGGCACGCAGGCGGGTGCGGACAGCGATAACGGGGATTGCTCTCATGGCCGTGCCGAGTTTATCCGATTCTCGCCGGTGCGCGTAGTAGCGCTTGCGCGGGAAGAAAACTCAGGAATATTAATTTTGAAAAAACAGTTAACCACGGAACACACGGAGTACACGGAAGAAGAACCAGAGGCCATAGCCGACACCTGCCTGGTGCTGTTTGTTGAAAATCGCCCCCACAGGCGCCATGCCTTGCACTGAACTTTTCCTTCATGTCTCTGTCCCATCGGACGGGATAAATTATTCCCCAGTTTGAGAGTATGCTGCATTAATAACGCCGGCCATTACTGTACAATGGCTTGCATTATTGGTTCGTGATTGCGGCTGTGTTTTATCAGGCCGCGAAGGTTATACCATTTGACTTGACCTATCAGGAGAGAATTAATGAAAAAAATCTGCTTTACATTGTGTATGTCCTCCCTTGCCGTGTTTGCCGCGCCACAAGTATTTGCCGTTGATGCGACGGCTGTCATGGCAGGCGCGATAGGAGGCGGCGCGGGCGCAGCAATCGGGCAGAGTGTCGGCGGGCAGAGCGGCGCCGTTGTTGGTGGTGCGCTCGGCGGGGCATTGGGGGTGGTTCTGTCCGCGCCCGATCCTGTACCTGTAGTTGCACAGCCCGTTCGCGTTGAATACACCGTTCCGGTTGAGCATGAAGACCATCGTCGCGAGCGCAACCGTGAACGCGGTAACGAACATTCGCGTCGCGGGGATTAATCATGTGCACCGGCGTAGCTGCCGGTGCATGGCGATGTACTTTGGAAGTCAGGTCGTTTTTGCTTGATCCCAGATTGTCCATTAAAACGAAGAACCATTGCAGGAGCGGCTGTTAACCAGCGACTTGGCGAGCGTTATTTGCTCACTTAGTCGAATGGCTATGCAAAGCTAGCCGCGACATTTTATTTATTCGCGGTTAACAGCCGCTCCTGCAATAACGTTCAGGTATCCAGCCCTCTGAAAACTCTGGATATCCGCACCTCAAGACTCGCCGCAAGTGGCTCGTTTGGCTGCAAGCTCGAAACTTCGCTTCGCTCGTTTGGCCGTAAACTCGAAACTTCGCTTCGCTCGTTTTCCGGCCTTCGCCGGAGTGACGAAGTGTGAATTTTAGAGGTACCATACTGCATACCTCAGCAAAAAAGGATGACCCGGAATTTCATGTGGCGATATTACACAAGGCTGATTGCCATATTGTCCGTGTTTGCCTGGCCGCTAACTGCGGCAGGCAGCTACGACCTGTTTGCCACCGAACAATATGTCGCTTCCGGGCCGTTTGCCCGGAGCAGTGATGCCTCCATCTGCCCGAAAGACCGGATACAGAACAGGCTGACCCTGGCAGATGTCGTTGAGCTGGCGTTGTGCAATAACCCGCAGACCCATGCGGTATGGGCGAATGCGCGCGCGCAGGCGGCGCAGATGGGCGCCAGCATGTCTTCATACCTTCCCACCCTGACGGGACCAATTTCTGTTTCAGTCTCACGAAACCAGGCGGCTGGAGGACTGACCAACGACAGCAACCAAAAAAACATAAGCCTGAACGCCAGCTATTTGCTGTATGACTTCGGCGGGCGCGAAGCCAATGTGGAAAATGCCAAGCAGCTATTGGTTGCGGCCAACGCCACCCGGGATGAAACGCTACAGACTACTTTCCTGAACGCGGCACAGTCCTATTACGCGCTGTTATCGGCACGCGCCAGCGTGCGCTCCTACCAGACTGCCGAGACGGCGGCGAGCAAGAGCCTGGATGCCGCGCAAGCCCGCTACCGTGCGGGTACCGGCACGCCGGCTGACTACCTGCTGGCACAAACCGCGTTGTCGCAGGCGGCGCTGAACCGGATTCGCGCCGAAGGGGATGCCGCCAATGCGCAAGGCACGCTGGCCAATGTCATGGGGTTTGACGCGAGCCAGCCTTTCGAACTGGCGCCCGTACCGGAATCCAGCCCCGATCCGGTGATGGAACAGGGTATAGGCAAGCTGATTGCAGATGCGCGGCAGAGCCGTCCCGACCTGGCTGCGGCCGAGGCGCAGATCAAGGCCGCCGAAGCGAGACGGGTCGCCACCAAGTCTGCCGGGTTGCCGAGCATCAGTCTGACCGGTGCGGTTTCCAGATCCGATTCCCAGAGCGCAGGCATAACGAATACCAATTATGGCAAGAGCCTTGGTGTATCAGTCAGCGTGCCGTGGTTTAGCGGTTACAGGGATACCTACCAGAACCGTACCGCTGAGGCACAACTGGAAGGCTCGGTGGCGGAGCGCGACCGGGTGGCGAACCAGATTGCGCTGGATGTATGGAAAGCTTATCAGGCCTTGCTGACCAACAGCCAGGCACTGCGTGCTGCGGATGATCTGGTGGCTTCGGCGGAGCAGTCCGAGAAAACGGTATTGGGACGTTATAAGGCCGGGGTGGGCAATATTCTGGATACGCTGACCGCACAGAGCACACTGGCCAGCGCGCACCAGCAGCGCGTCACTGCGTTATACAACTTCCTTGCGAGTAAATTCGCTCTCGCCCAGTCCATCGGGCAACTGGATCTCACCATGATAGGCATAAAAAACTAAGGCTCTCCCGATGAATAAAATTGTAAAAAGAGGTGCACCGGTTTTACTGTTGCTGGGCATGATTGGTGCGGCCGTCTGGTGGCTGATACCGCAGAAAGCCACCCCGGAGAGCCGTTATGCGTTTGCCACGCTGGAACGCGGCTCCGTCACGCAAACCGTTTCGGCAAATGGCACACTCAATCCGGTGAAGCTGGTGAACGTAGGCAGTCAGGTGTCGGGTATCGTAAACAAGCTGCATGCCGATTTTAACGACCATGTCCAGGCCGGGCAGGTGCTGCTGGAACTGGATCCCGCGTTGAACCGGGCGCAGTTGCAGCAAAGCGTGGCAAATGTATCGAATGCGAAAGCTTCGCTGGAACTGGCGCTCGCCAACGAGACGCGGATGAACACCCTTTACGCGCAGGAATACGTAACGCGCCAGGAACTGGATCAGGCAATACAGGCGCTCAAATCCGCACAGGCGCAGCTTGCCGTGGCGGAGGCGCAAGCCGAGCGCGATCGCACCAACCTGGCCTATACCGTGATCCGCTCCCCGGTGTCCGGGGTGGTGGTGTCGCGTGAAGTGGATATCGGGCAGACCGTGGCGGCCAGCTTCCAGACGCCGACCCTGTTCAAGATTGCGCAGGACTTGAGCAAGATGCAGATCGACTCGAGCTATGCGGAGGCGGACGTGGGTAGCATCCACGTAGGCCAGCCAGCCACCTTCCGGGTGGATGCCTTCCCTGACCGCAGCTTCAACGGCGTGGTGCGCCAGGTGCGGCTCAACCCCACCACCCAGCAGAATGTGGTGACCTACGATGTGGTCGTTGCCGTGGACAACGCCGACCAGGCGCTCATGCCCGGCATGACGGCCTACGTGAGCATCATCGTCGCCCAGCGCAAGGAAGCGTTGCTGGTGCCGAATGCCGCCCTGCGCTTCCGCTCCGGCGAGACGAAGCCTGGCGCGGGCAAGCCGCGCGGAGACAATAAAGTGCAGGGGAATAGCAAAGAGGGGCGCGGCAAGGAGAGGGGGGCGACCGATCCAGGCCGCACGGGTGCAGTGTACGTGCTCGAAAACGGCCAGGTCAAGCCGGTGCGCATTGCTGCCGGCATTA
>JAQTOM010000074.1 GCA_028713345.1 Gallionellaceae bacterium
GTATCCAGTTCTCGGTTTGCACATGGTCCAGCGTGCCGCTCAGCGCCAGGACATGCCCTTGCGCGTCGTAAAAATAAGTGCGCGGCAACTCCCCGTACCATTGTGCGTCCACCTCGAAACGCAGGCGCTCGGCAAAGCTGTCGGCGAATACCCATGACTCTGTTTTACCCAGATGATAGCGTTGCAGCGTGCGTGAGATTTCCCGGTTCTGCTCCGGCGAATCGGTGGAAACAATAATCAGGTCGAGATCGCGATATTTTTGCACCAGCTTGCCGAACAGCGCCAGGTCGTCGCGGCAATTCGTGCAAGTGAGCGACCAGAAGGTAACGATGAAAGGCTTGCCTGCGTGAGCAGAAATAATCTGCTGATGGCTGCCGCGCACGAAATGTTTAACGTGAAACTCGCGGAGCGAGACCTTGCCCACCTCTCCCTTCGGGGGAGGGCTGGGGTGGGGGATACGGTCATGGCAAGTTTCATTATGCGAGCTTTTGCCTTCCGGCAAAATGCCTGCATACCCCGCTTCAGGGGTGACACAATTGCCATGGCCGTTAACATGGGCGTCGCGGGGCGGAACATCTTGTGCGGCAGAAGCGCAGGCTGCGCTGAAACCCAGCAAGAGTGCGAACAGCCATTTCATTGCATATTCTCCGGCAACGCAATCAGGCGGTAACCCTCCTTGCCAGTATTCCATGAGAGATAGGCCTGCTCACCGTTGCCGACCAGCATCGGATGATCCGAAGTATCGGCGGTGGATGCGATCTGCCGGGGCGCCGACCAGAGCTTTCCGCCATCGCCGGACTGCATCAGATTGATGCTGGTAGTTTCGCCGTCGAATTCTTTCCACACGATGGAGACGCGCTTGCCCAGGCTTAACACATAAGGATGCGCTGCTTGCGCCTTGAAGTTTCCGAAACTGACCGGACTGGAGAAACTCTTGCCCTGATCGGATGAATAGGCATAAAACAGACCGTGCCGTTCAGGTGCGTTGTTGAACCAGACAAAATGGTAAACGCCGTCGCGGGCGATGGAGATTGCCGGGCCGTGGTGCGGACAGGCATCAATCTCCCAGTTGTCATTGCTCAGGCGAGCAAGCCCTGATTTGCCGTCGAGCCGCAGCATGGCGTGGTCGCGCACGTTCTTGCCGAAAACATGGCGCCAGGCGATGACCGGCGTGCCGTCTGTGTCTATCGCCATCGCTGCGCGGCAGCATTCGCAACCATGGTCGGCAGCCTTGATGTTGGGGTGAAAGCTCGCGCCGTTATCGTCGGAAACGGCGTAATACACCCCCAACCCGGTATATTTTTCGCCCTTTTTCGCGGCTTCGCTTAAATCACGTTTATCCAGCCAGGCAATGTAAACCTGCCCACGGTCATTCACTCCCATCGTTTCGAAGCGGTGGCTGATGATTTCCAGATTGTCATTGACTGTAACCGGCTGCGAAAACGTCTCTCCACCATCCATGGAGCGGCTGAAACGGATGTGCCCGGTCATGGGTTTTGCCAAGCCCTGTGTGTACGATATATAGATTATCCCCTTGCGCACAATGATCTTGGGGCGGTTCTCGCCATCCCCCAGAATATCCTCCGCTTCAGAGTTTACCTTGACCGGATGGCTATACGAATTCCCGCCATCGTCCGAATGGCTTACCAGAACATGCCTTCCTCGCACCAGCACGCGCCACAAGCGCCCCTTTTCGTCAAAGGCGGCAGTAACGGCCAGCGACGGTTTGGCGAGAGTCTCTTTCCACTTTTGCTCCATATCCTGCGGGGAACGGGAAGCGCCATGGGAATGCTCCTTCCCGGTTTGGGCAGGCTGCGGCTCGGCTTGAGCCTGCCCCAGGCCGATTGCGACAAGAATCAAAACGAGCAGCTTATTGTTCATTGTCCCTTGGCTCCTTTCGGTTATGCTACGGCTCGGTCACAAACCCGATCCGCACCAACCCCGCCTTTGCCGCTCCGGACATCACCTGCGCCACCAATTCATAGTGCGCCAGACGATCCGCGCGGATATGCAATTCCGGTTGCGGTTGTTTTTTGGCTTCCAGCGCAAACCGGCCGGGAAGCGAGTTTTTTTCAACCCTTTCGCCATTCCAGAAGAAACTGCCGTCCTCGCGGATGCCGAACTCGATATGATCCGGCTTGGTGATATTGGGATTGCTCGACGCTTTCGGCAAATCAATCTTGACCGCATTGGTCAGCAACGGTGCGGTGATGATAAAAATCACCAGCAGCACCAACATCACGTCCACCAACGGCACCACGTTTATTTCCGCCATCGGCCCCTGATGGCGGCGTGCATCAAAACTTCCGAATGCCATAATTTACTCCCGCAGAACAATTAATTTTTCTTGTCGCCCACTGTCACCAGCGCATACAAGTCGTGCGCAAAATTATCCAGTTGCGCCAGCCAAAGCCGGTTGCGCCGGGTGAACGAGTTATAGGCCAGCACCGCCGGAATCGCCACTGCCAGTCCGAGAGCCGTCATGATAAGCGCTTCGCCCACAGGCCCGGCCACCTTGTCCAGCGTGCCTTGCCCGCTCATGCCGATCTGCACCAATGCGTGATAAATCCCCCACACCGTGCCAAACAAGCCAATAAATGGCGCGGCAGAACCCGCCGAAGCCAGCACTGTCAGCCCGTGCTCTATCTTGATCGCTTCCTGGTCTATGCCATTGCGCAACACGCGCGTCAGGTATTCCGCCGTCCCGCCCGCCACCAATAGCTTCTCCACGCCATTTTGATGGCCATCGCTGACCGTCAGCGCCTGCCGTGCCAGATCGGAAAAGGCATTGTCCGCACTGTTTGCGCTCAACGCCGCCCGCATCTCCTGCAAGGAAGAGGCTTCCCAGAACTGCTTCAGGAAATCTCCCGCCCGCTTGCGCGCACCCCAATTCGTAACAGCCTTGGTCACCATCAGATACCAGCTTGCAATTGACAGCGCCAACAGCAAGCCAAGCACCACTTTACCCATGGCATCGACTTGCGTAAGAAAATGTGCGAAACCCAGACCCTCTCCCATAATCACCTATCCTCCAAAATAAAACTGAATGGCTGCAAGGCCACTGCGGAAACTGCCATACCGTTTCGTATGGCCGGCTTGCAGCGCCACGTCTTTACCGCATTCAGCGCAGCATCGTCGAGGCGCTGATAACCAGAACTTGTTTTTACCGCCACACTGGCAATTCGACCGTCCTCTCCCAGCTCCACCCGCAGCACTACTTTGCCTTGCTCGTTCATGCGCTTGGCGAGCCGCGGATAGTCCGGCGGCGAACGCACGGGGCAACTCACCGACAAATCGTTGGACAACATCACCGGCTGCGGCGGCAATGGCGGCGCCACAACCGCAGGCGCCGGGGGAGCCGGAGGCGATGGCAAAGGCGGTGGCGGAGGCGCATAAGCAACCGGCTCATCGGGCCGCACCACAGGAGCATCAACCACCAGGTGCGGATGCTCTGGCGGCGGCGGCTCAACCGGACTGGGCTTGGGTGGCTTGGGCTGCTCAGGTTTTGGCGGCTTGGGTTGTTCCGGGGGAGGCGGATTGATGAGATTAACCATCAGTGTGACCGCCTCATCCGGTGTGGGAATGATGCGGTAACTCCATAGCCCATACAACGCCGCGCCATGCAGCATCAGCACAAACAGCAGGCCAACCAGTTTTTCGCTTTTCATGCGATGTGAAATCTCAGGCATTCATCATCCTAGTTGGCCTGCCACCGGATACAACCATTTTCAGGTTCACAGGTTTTATTATAGTAGCCACATCAATAATCAAACTTCACGCTGCCAAAAAATGTCCTCTGCTGGTAGGGATACCAAGTGAAATACTTTGCATTGCCAATGTTGTCGATACCGGCGGAGGCGGTCCATTGCTTTGCAAATTTATAGAGCACTTTGACATCGAACACACTGAATGAGCTACGCCCGAGATAGACGTCCGGGTTAGGGTCTGGATATTGCATTGTTGCAGTATTGAGAAGGCCGCTATGCTGGCGCCCGCTGTAACGGTAGCCCAGACTATACGCGAGATTGTCCGATACATGGTAGGTGCCTACCAGCGCTGCGCGCCACTCCGGGACGAGTGGTATCCATGAATTTTCCAGCCTGGGGTTCGCGATATCTTTCACAATCATCGAGTTTATATAAGTAATGCTGCCGGAAAGATCGAGGCCGCGTATAAACATATTACTGGCCTGTAAAGCCGTCTCAATACCGTATGAACGTACTTTATCGACGTTCTGAACGCTGGAAATAGCATATGCACCATAGGCCGCCAAGGTTGTAGTATCAGTTTGTGAGATGAGAGCATCCCGTTTTTCTTCCCCAAACAATGAAGTGCGCCACAGGCCATTCTCCAGAAATCGCTCCGCCGTGAGTTCCCAGGAATCGGCAGTCTCCGGTTTCAGGTTCGGGTTATTCGTCCTTGTCGATTGGTAAGCTGCCGGCAATACCGCGAGCTGCGCAGGAGTCGCTGCCGCACCATTAAGCGTAATACCGATATTCTTAAATAGCTCGCCGACAGTCGGAAAGCGCGTACCCCTGCCATATGATCCGCGCAGCGCCCAATTATCGGACGCCTGATAAGCAAGCGAAACTTTGGGAGAGAACGCGTTAACAGAACTATCCCGATAGACCACGTTCGCCCCGGCTACAAAGTTGCTTCCGTTGGATGCTTTCCAGCTCTCCTCACGACCGCCCATAACCAGTTTCCAGGCAGGAGCGAGTTGCCAGGCATCCTGAAGATACAACGCCTGGATATCCGTCTTTCCCCTCGAATTAGTGCTCAACGCCCCGCCAGCACTCGTGAGCCAGTTACCCGCGCCAAGGGTGTAGGTGTCCGTCTTGGTATTGTAGCTGTCCATGTGGTAGCCGAGGCTCACCTGGTGCTCACTCTTCAAATTGCCACCCGGGCGCCATTCGCCGCGCAGATCCAGGTTATGCCACCCCGTCCCGTCTGCAAGAGTGATCGTTCCCGCAGTAGCGGCGGTGCTCGGCGTTGTTCCGAAGTTGCCAGTGGATGCGCGGACAACATCCTTGTTCTGGTTGAAATAGCTTGCTGCCACCTCCCAGTCCCATGTTCCGCCGCTGTCCGATTTTACCGATAGCCCGTGCATGTGATACTCGCTTTCGCCATAGCTGGTGCTCGGCGCGGTCACCGTGTAATCCTTGCCATTGATACGGACATACTTGAAAGCCCCTGCACCTCCAGTACCGTAGATCACGTTTCCAGCGGCATCTCTCAGATAGCTGTCAACCGCCTTATCGGAGGTGTTTTGCCAAATGTCAAAAAGATAGGTGGCGCGCACCGTTGGAGAAAAGTCATAGGCCACCTTGATCTTGCCGTCATCCTTCACGGTATGATCGGCACTGATCGCGGCAGTTGTGACTCTCGGCTTGTTGGCTATATCAAGGTCGGGCGATGCGCCTGTCACGACTGTGTATGTCCCCAGCCCCGCCGCTGCGCCTGCCTTGGCGACGGCTGCGGTGTAGTCGGTCGGATGGCTATGGTTATCCAGGCGATCGATGCTCAGCCAGTACGACCAGTCGCCCACCTTGTTACCCACGGTTGCAGCGCCATGCACTCCAGTAAAGCTCTTGTCCGTGCCATATAGCTTATAATTCTCGCCGAAGGCATCCAGCTTCACGTGAGCCTCAAGCTTGGTGGGCATGTGCGTTGTCATCAACACTACGCCGCCTACTGAATTCCCGGGATAAAGCGCAGAGAACGGACCATATATTACGTCCACCCGGTCAATTTCTTCCGGCGTCACCATACCCCAGCGCGGGCCAGGGCAACAGCTATTGGTGAGAAAATTCGAGAGCAGCAGGCCGTTCGCATAGACAATGGTTTCCGCGCTGGAATTGACGCCGTACATACGCATCGCCAAGCCGCCGTTCACATCGCCGATAAAACGTTCGCGAACGTGGACGCTTGGCAGGTACAGCAGCGCCCCGGCCGATGACACCGAATTGACACTTTCAGCAATCTGTTTTGCCGTCACCCCCTCGGTGGTTGCCGGCAAATTAGCCGGGACAGCTGGTTTGTTGGCGTTGATAACCATCTCATCCATTTGCTGTGCGCTTTCAGCATCTGCCGCATACACAGCCTGGTTCAAAACAATAGCCAGCAAACCCAGGACAAGACAATTACCGTATTTTCTAATAGCCGTTTCCATCTTCTTTCCCCAAATGCTTATGTTTTTCAGTTTTTTCCAGGGGCGCGATTCTAAGGGCAATGGCTTGAACTGGGTATGCGACATATTGCCGCACCCGCATCGGGGCGCGGCATTTTGCAGGCCAGTCAGCACAACGGGAGGGGGTTCAAATCAGATCGCCAGCAAGATGCGCCTGATCCCGATGGCAATCAGCACCAGTGCCGCGCCATAGCGTATCCAGCGCGTCAGCCATTCGCGGTTGTCGCGCAGGCTCTTCCCTAACAAGCCAACTAGTGGCAACAGCACCAGCAAGGGTGTCAGTGCCGCACCCAAGCCAAAGGCCAGACCATTCGACAACCCGTGTCCAACGCTGCCTGCCGCCGCACACAGCGCCAGCAGGGAAGCCAATGGCGCGCATGGCGTCAGGCTTAAGGCAAAACCCAACATGAATGGCGGCGAGCTGCCCGCCGCACGCGCCACGCCACAGGGGGCATGGGGGCGCGCACGCAGCAGCCACAGCCCGGCGGCAATGCTTGCCCCGCCAATCAGCACATGCCCGGCACCGCTTTTTAACATCTGCCCCAGCCACAGCCCGGCGCCGCCAGCCAGTCCGCCAAGCATACTGTAAGCCGCAATGCGCCCGCTGATAAACAGCCCGGCATCGCGCCAGACCAGCGCCTGCGGGCCGCCCCGCCCCAGCACCCAGCTGCTCATGAACGGCAGGCAGGTGACGGTGCAGGCGGTCAGGCCCATCGATACTCCCAACAGCCAGATGCTGAAGAAGGTTACTTCTTGCGGCAGCAAGTTCGGGTTAAATAGTTCATCCATTTTTTTCAGTCACCGTCTTTAACCAGATCACTTTATTTTTCGGCATTCCTTCCGGCGACTCCAGCTTCAAGCGCGCCTTGAAATATTCGCGCGATGATTTGAACAGTGGGACGCCGAAGAATTTAATCTGAATCACGCCGTCGTCCGGGCAATATTCCACGCAACGCCCGCACATCGTGCAGTCCTCGTGGAATGCCTTGCTGCCGTGCTCGCGTGCGATTTCGTGGATATCCATCGGACAGGCTATTTCGCAAATGCCGCATTTCTCGCATTTGTCGTGCTGTATCTTCACCAGTTTCATCGGCGACAGTTTCTGGAACAGCGCATTCACCGACAGCAGCGGGCAGATGCGGCAGAATGGCTGACGCGAAGCAAAGGCGGCGATCAGCACAAAGCCGAACAGCGTATTGCCGATGGCGGCCAGCGTAAAATTGATCGGGTTGGCGGTGCGCAGCGCAATTTGCTCGGTATCTGCGGTCAGCAAGGTGGTTGCGAGGCGTGACGGACACACCTGGCAATACGGGTCGCCCACCTGGTCAGGCGCCACCCCCATCCCGGCCAGAAGCGGCAGTCCGAGCACCAGCACCAGCAACATCAGCCACTTGACCGGGCGCACCCTGCCGACATTGCTTGCTTCAAACCGGTGCAACGGGCGGTTTACCAGCCTGCCAAACTTGTAAGCCAGCTCCTGCACCGTGCCCATCGGGCAAATCCAGCCGCAGAACGCCTTGTTGAGAAACACGAAGAACACGAAGAACGAGAGCAGCGTGAATGTCAGCGGCAACACCACGGTATTGAACACCTGCTGCCCCTTCACCAGCGCCTCGCCGATGCGGTGGTGCATCTGGTGTTGCAGCGGGATCAGCACACAATAGCCGCCGGTCTGCTTGTCGTAGGCACAGGACAGGGCGGGCAAAGTGCCGGAAACTTTCTCTGCCGCGTAATGACCGACTATATTGCCGCCATACACGGTAACAAACAGCATGATGAGCTGTACGGTGAAACGGAAGCGGCTCAATGTGGGAAACAGTTTTTTCAGCATCTCATTCTCCTTGCCTGGTTTCATCGCTATTCGCCTGGCCATTATCCGGTGCAGCAGCTTTTGTTTTTTTGGCCTCCGGCTTGCGGCGCAGCATCGGGCTGGCCAGCATCATGCCAAACAGGGTAAACCCCGCGCCGAGCGCCAGGCTGCGCCCGTTATAGGCATCCGGTGCATAGGTCGAGTTGAAGGCAGTCACATACTGCTTGCCGTTTGCCGCATATTCTGTCTCCAGCACGAAAGACGCGCGGCGCGGGCCGTGATCATGCCCGCCACCCCCTTCTTTCTTTTCCGCCGCCTGCTTGAAATCTTCCGGGAAGCGCACCGTGGCAATGCCCTGTGCATCGCTGGTGAAGCTGGCCTTGCCGCCATTCTGCGTCTCCAGTTTGATTATCTGGCCAGGCAGCGGCTGGCCGTCGAAGCGCAGCAGGAATTTCCAGTCCTCATTTTCACGGTAGCTGTTGTGCTCGCGCGGCAGCGGTTGTGGAATCAGCTCCAGCTCATTCTTCCGCGTCAGCAGCATTTGGGTCGGCGCGGGGCCGGGATTGCTGAAATAGTAGCTGGTGGCAGCCACGATGATTTTATCGCCCTGCTCCTCGCGCGCCGTCACCCAGTAATAGTTGCCCACCTTGGGCAAGGCCTCCAGCTTTGCCCCGCCCAGCGTCATTTCCAGATCATACGGCGCATCGCCACTGGGTGGATAAGCAGAGCGCTTGTCGGGCTGAAAATTCTTCGCAACCATCATTACCGATGCGCCGCGTTCATCCTTGCCCTTTGCCATGGCACGCACCAGAAGCGGATAGT
>JAQTOM010000011.1:0-10810 GCA_028713345.1 Gallionellaceae bacterium
ACCGATTCGATGATAGACCTCGGCGTGCAATTCATACTCGAGACGCGCGTGGCGAGCGATTCCAGCGCCAAGGTCTATTTCGCGGACACCGAAGTCAGCTACCGCGACGACAACCGCATCATGTGGAAGTTTTTCGAGGAGGGCGACGAAGAGGAGACCGCGACCCAGCCGGCGCAGACCCAGCGCGTGGAAGAAGTCGAAGATGAAAAACTGCCGCCCCGGCTCTATCCGGAATGGGACTACCGCAGCCAGCACTACCGCCCGGATTGGGTGAGTTTATATGAGCACCTGCACAGCAGCAGCGACGCGGCCTACATCGACAAACTGCTGGCCAAGCACAGCGCGCTGGCCAAGCGCCTGAAAAAAATCATCGACCTGCTGAAGCCGCAGCACAAGGTGCGCGTGCGCTATCAGGAAGAAGGCTCGGAACTCGATCTCGATATCGCCATCCGCTCACTGATCGATTTCAAGTGCGGCATCACGCCGGACACGCGCATCAACATGAGCCACCGCCATGACGGGCGCAGCATCGCGGTCTCGCTGCTGCTGGATCTGTCCGCCTCCCTCGGCGACGTGCCGGATGGCTGCACGCAGAGCAAACTGGAGCTGGGGCAGGAAGCCGTTTCGCTGCTGGCCTGGGCCATCGAGCAAATGGGCGACCCGTTCGCCATCGGCGGCTTCCATTCCAACACCCGCCACGAAGTGCGCTACCTGCATTTCAAGGGCTACCAGGAGCACTGGGATCACAAAGTCAAGGCGCGGCTGGCTGCGATGGAAGCGGGCTACTCCACGCGCATGGGAGCCGCCATGCGCCACGCCGGGCACTATCTCGCGCATCAGGAGGCGGACAAGAAATTATTGCTGGTGCTGACCGACGGCGAGCCGTCCGACATCGACGTCGAGGACCCGCGCCACCTGATCGAGGATGCGCGCATCGCGGTGCGCGAACTCGACCGGAAGGGCATTTACACCTACTGCATCAACCTCGACCAGAAGGCCGACGAGTATGTCGCCGACATCTTCGGCAACCATTACACCGTGATCGACAACATCCGGCGGCTGCCGGAACAATTGACGAGGTTGTTTTTGGCGTTGACCAAATAGCCTTAGCAGGCTGTTGAAATTCGCATTGTAAAAGCTCATCGCAAAAAGACGACCTCTCAGAATGCGCTACAATCGATTTACGCAACATCAGGAAGGGTTTTCTACCCCCAAAATGCTGCAAATCGTCTTCGTAAATCGAATTTCAACAGCCTGTTAGTGTGTCACAAGATACGAAACGAATAAGTTCCCTCTTTGTAAAAGGGGGAAAAGCGAAGCAAAGGAGAGTGATTGTAATTTGGAGCGAATGACTGGAAAGTGCTGCCACAACCGGCCAGTCACTACTGACAATCAGGATTCCCGAAAGCGGTCAATCGCAGTCCCATAAGCAGCCATGTAAACTTCCTACATTGCCCATTGCCTCCGACCACCTAGTCCTCACGTTCAATTATTTGCTCGGCTGTACGGCAGCAATTTTTCCCGCCATGTTTGGCTAGATACATTGCTGAATCAGCAATATTTACTAACTGATCCGGTGTTTCTCCGTGGTTTGGGTAAAGGGATATACCAATACTGACACTTATTGAGCAGTTCCTTCCATTCAGGAAAAATGGCTTGTTGATGGTGTCGATAATTTTTTCAGCGACGCGATTTATGCTTTTAGGTGTTTGCCCGTTGCAGAGGATCACCGTAAACTCATCGCCTCCCATGCGCGCTACTGTGTCTGAATTACGTATACAGGCAGTGATTCGTTTAGCGGCCTCTCGCAGAAGCGCATCACCGACATCGTGTCCTTGTGTATCATTTATGAGCTTGAAGCCATCGAGGTCTAGAAATAAGACGCCGATTAATTCCTTGTCTCGATGCGCTCTTGATATTGCCTGATTCAGGCGATCATAATACAAAATACGGTTAGGGAGTCCAGTCAGTGCATCATGATAGGCAAGATGAAGAATCTGTTCATTTGTTTTCTTGAGGCGTGTAATCAACTTCCAGAGGAAGCGAGCCTGAAAGCCCCCGATTACATTCTTGCTGCCTAGTTGAGACTCAACATGGGTGGTGACACTTTCATCGGCTGAGAGGTTCAATGCTAGGCAAGGACGGCTTGCAGTTATCGCTTCGTCTAGATTGGTGAAACACGGAATGCTATTTTTTTTCGCTATTTCCATTGCAGGAGCTTCTGGATTTACATCAATGATGCCGATAATGCAGATCATTGGATCTTTGAGAAAAAGATCAAGCATTGCTGTACCACCGCGACCAGCGCCGATTATGAGTATTCTCTGGGCGTTTGTAGTTCTTTCTATCATAAAGAAACTCCGTCCTCAGTTTGGCAAGTTATCTCTAGCGGCAATCCTATCATCCATCCGAAGGAGGATTGTAAGGCATATCATGGAACATTGTTGCCATGAATGGCTTCCCGCTTGCGGGCGTTTGCGAATGACCGCATGGATAGCGGCCTGATGCAACGTTTGTGCGGCATCAAGTTTTGGTTGAGGTTTTTGAATTTGAATTTTCGCTTTTCATTCTCCTGTACGCCGCCTCAATCAGACGCAAGCAAGCGGAGGTTTAGGCGACAACACGCCGTGTAGCGGCTTGTTGCGGCGTAGACTAACCTTCAGGTTATGTCGTAGCCAACACTGTTCGAGCTCCATAAGGGGGCACGGTTTGTGTGCCCCATCAGGGAGAGTTGCGCAGCCCAGCTTGCTTGCGGCTGACCGAGGGAACCCCGCAGGGGCGGCAAACCGGAGCGGCGTTTCTTTGACCACACAAAGAAAGTAGTCGGCATGCGGGGCCACCCCCGCGACTTTGCCTTTGACCTTATCTGAAAATTAAAAGAGAGATCACGTTGAACACCTCAATTGAGAAAAACAAAATTGTCGAAGTAGCCGCCGCCGTGCTGCAAAAACCCGATGGTTCCTTCCTGCTGGCCCAGCGCCCCGCCGACAAAATCTGGTCCGGCTATTGGGAATTCCCCGGCGGCAAGGTGGAGGAGGGCGAGTCGCCGCTGCATGCGCTGCACCGCGAGTTGCGCGAGGAACTCGGTATCGAAGTGCAGACCGCCTACCCGTGGCTGACACGTGTGTTTATCTATCCGCATGCCACGGTGCGGCTGAATTTCTTCCGCGTCACACAGTGGCGCGGCGAACCCCATCCGCATGAGGGACAGCAATTCTCGTGGCAATTTCCCCTCTCCCCAGCCCTCTCGCGCAGGGGGGAGAGGGGGCAGGTTTCTGTTGCGCCGGTTCTGCCCGCCAACACGCCCATCCTGCGTGCGCTGCAATTGCCCCGCCTGTATGCGATCAGCAATGCCGCCGAGTTGGGCAGTGAGGAATTCATGCGGCGGCTGGAAGCCGCTTTGCGCAACGGTTTGCGGCTGATACAGATACGCGAGAAAGAAATGCCGCGCACGGAATTGCGCGCATTGTCGCAACGTGTGCTGGAGCTGGCGCACGCGCAGGGCGCACGGGTGCTGATCAATGGCGATGTGGAACTGGCACGGGAAATCGGTGCGGACGGGGTGCACCTGAATGGTCACCAGCTTGCCGGGTGCAGCGCGCGCCCGGAAAAACTGGACTGGTGTGCCGCATCCTGCCACAGCGCTGCCGAGCTGCAACGGGCCGGGGAGCTGGGTCTGGATTTTGCGGTGCTAAGCCCGGTGTTGCCGACCCTGAGCCATCCCGGCGCGGCGCATCTCGGCTGGAAGGGGTTTGCGGAAGCTGCTGCCGCCACGGCCATTCCGGTATATGCCCTCGGCGGGTTATGCCCCGATGATATGGAAACGGCGTGGCAGCACCACGCGCACGGGATTGCCTTGTTGCGTCAGGCCTGGTGATGCGGTTCGTCTTCCTCCATCCCGCCTTCGGATAGCGGGATGCGATAGCTTTCCGTGGCCCATTGCCCCAGGTCGATCAGCTTGCAGCGCTCGCTGCAAAATGGCCGGTAGCGGCTATCGTCACACCACACGACTTCCTTGCCGCATTGCGGGCACATGACTATGGCCGGTTTTTTTGGCATCGTCACAAAATACAGAAGGTAAGTTTGAACGCCACATCCTGTTCGTACAGGGTGCTTTTGGCCGCGTAGTTGCCCGCCACAAAGCGGATGTTGAGCACATACTTGTTGGCGCTGACTTCAGGGATGCAGGGCAGGGTGCTGTCCAGGGCGATGCGCAGCATTTGTGCCACACGGCCGCCTTGCATCTGCTGGAAGTTGCCTTGCGGGGCGATGAACTGGTGCACCTTGCCGCCCTCGCGCAGCAGCTTGAGCAGGATGCTCAGGGAGTCGTATATGGGCAGCATGGGAGCCAGCCAGGCATTGATGCTGTTGCGCCGCAGCGTGGCGTCCTGATGCAGCCAGTAATGGTATGAAGGCAGGTCGAATTCACAGGTTCCGCCGGGGATGCAGGTGCGCTGCTTGATGCCCATCAGCCATTCGTTCTCGCGCAGGTGCTGGCCTATCTTGCCGCTCGTGCCGAATAAACTGTTGCTGGCGCTCTCGATTCCGCCCAGCACTTCATCCAGGGCTTCTTCCGATATTTCCGGGTTGTTGTGCAGGGCGGAGAGCTGGCGTTTCTGGCGCTCCAGTTCCTGTAGCAGGTCGGACTTCAGGTCAGAGCGGCTGGCAACCTCGAGGATTTCAAACAGCACGCTTAATGCGGCGTGATGGTCATCGGCATTGGCCTTCTCGGTGAAGTATGACATCTTGGCGAAAAGATCCTCAAGGCGCAGCAGGGTGCGCACGCGCTCGTTGAGGGGAAAGTCATAGCTGATCACAATGCCTGGATAGTAAAGGATGCGGGTTTAATTGTAAGCAATATATTGCCGCCATTGTATATCGTCAACCAATTCCTGTGTGGAAAGCCAGATAGCGCCGGTGCAATTGTTCCACTTGCCGGCGCAAGGCATCCATGCCGGCGTCGTTCTGGATGATGTCATCGGCGCGCCGCAGCCGCTCGGCGCGCGTGATTTGCTGTGCCATGATGGCGCGCACTTCCTGTTCGTCCAGGCCGCTGCGCTGCATGGCGCGCGCAACCTGGATTTCTTCCGGGCAGTCCACCACCAGTGTGCGTTGTACCAGGACAGGGTAGCCGGTTGTTTCAAACAGCAGCGGAACCACCAGCAGCAGGTAAGGGGCTGCGCTGGCGGCTTGGGCCTGCGCCAGCATTTGCGCGCGGATCAGCGGGTGCAGGATGCTCTCCAGGCGCTGTTTTGCGGCCATATCGGCGAACACCCGTTGCCGCATGCGCGCCCTGTCCAATGCGCCGCTGGCATCGATATAGCCTTCGCCGAATGCTGCGCGGATTGCCGCCATGGCTGCGCCAGCGGATTGGGTCAGCTGATGCGAGATCGCGTCGCTGTCGATGATGGGCACGCCATATTCCTTGAATAGCGCGGCGACCGTGCTCTTGCCACTGCCGATGCCGCCAGTCAGCCCGATCCTGTGGCTCATGGGGCGGCGAGCAGATGCAGATAACCTTGGGTCAGCGTCTGTCCCCAGAACAGCGCGATCAGCCCGCCTCCCGCCAGGTAAGGGCCGAACGGGATGGGGACATTGCGGCCATGGCGCGCCACGACGATCAGCACGACGCCCACCACTGCGCCAACCAGCGAGGAGAGCAGGATAACCAGCGGCAGCATCTGCCAGCCCAGCCACGCACCGATTGCGGCCAGCAGCTTGAAATCGCCGTAGCCCATGCCTTCCTTGCCGGTGGCGAATTTGAACAGCCAATATACAACCCACAGCGCCAGATACCCTGCCATCGCGCCGGTGACGGCGCCAGGCAGATCAACGAAAGTGCCGGACAGGTTGAACAGCAATCCCAGCCACAGCAGCGGCAGGGTGATGTCATCAGGCAGCAGTTGCGTGTCAATATCGATGCAAGTCAGCGCCAGCAATGCCCAGACAAACAGCAGCGCGGCCAACGCTGCCAGCCCGAAGCCGAAATGCCAGGCGACACAACCGCCCAGCAATCCGCTCAGTATTTCTACTGTGGGGTAGCGTATGGAGATGGGTGCGCCGCAACCCTTGCACTTGCCGCGCAGCAGCAAATAGCTGATGACCGGGATATTCTCCAGCGCGCCGATCTTGTGGCCGCAGTGCGGGCAGGCGGAACGCGGGATTACCAGGTTATAGGCAGGATGGAGCTCCGCATCCTCGCCGTTGAGTTCCGCGCATTGGGCGCGCCACTCACGCTCCATTATTTTCGGCAAACGATAAATTACCACGTTCAAAAAACTGCCGACCATTAGACCCAGAGCAGTGCATGCGCCAGTAAACGCGAGGGGTGAGGCTTGAAGAAGCTGGAGTATCTCGGACATGTCGGCAGTTTCAGGGGAGGCTAACCCGCTGGTGGGCTATGCCGGGGCTAAACCCAGGCGCCACAAAAGGCTCAATTAAAAGATGCGGGACTTGCGGCGCCTGGGCGGTCACGGTCACGGCAGTTCATCATGCAAGTGCGCCGCCAGGGACAGGACGGCGCTAACCAAGGCAGGCAGTTTAGCCAACAGCCTGGCCCATCTTGAAGATAGGCAGGTACATGGCTACCACCATGCCGCCTATCAGTGTGCCCAGCACCACCATGATGATAGGCTCCATCAGGCTGGACAGGGCTGCCACCGCGTCGTCCACCTCGGCCTCGAAGAAGTCCGCCACCTTGCCCAACATGCCGTCCAGCGAACCCGCTTCCTCGCCGATCGCCGCCATTTGCAGTACCATGCTGGGAAACACCCCCGTGTTTGTCATGGCCGCTGTCAGGCCGCTGCCGCTGCTGACTTCTCTCTGGATCTGCTTGGTCGCCTCATAGTACACAATGTTGCCCGCCGCACCCGCCACCGAGTCGAATGCTTCTACCAGCGGCACACCGGCGGCAAACATGGTGGACAGTGTGCGGGTCCAGCGTGCGATGGTGGCCTTGCGGATCACGTCACCGAAGATCGGCAACTTGAGCGCAATCCGGTCCACGACCTGCTGCACCTTCCTGTTGCGCTTCCAGATGTATAAAAAACCATAGATACTGCCCCCCACACTGCCGAAAATCGCCCACCAATATTGAACGAAGAAGTCGGAGATGTTCATCAACAGCAGTGTGGGCGCAGGCAGGTCGGCGCCAAAGTTGGAGAACAGCTCCTTGAAAGCGGGAATCACGAAAATCATGATGACTGCGGTGATGATGAAGGCGATGGCGATAATTGAAACCGGATAAAATAACGCGCCCTTGATCTTGCTTTTGATGGCCAGCGTTTTTTCCTGATAGGTCGCCAGCCGGTCCAGCAGGCTGTCCAGAATACCGGCCGCCTCGCCGGCGCCCACCAGATTGCAAAACAGGTCGTCAAAATACAGCGGGTATTTCCGGAATGCGCTTTCCAGACTGCTGCCGGTTTCCACGTCGGTCTTGATATCAAGCAGCAGCTTGGAAACCGACGGGTTGCTGTGTCCCTTGCCTACGATGTCGAATGATTGCAGCAGCGGCACGCCGGACTTCATCATGGTGGCAAGCTGGCGCGTGAACAGGGTGAGGTCTTTCTGTGTTATTGCCTTGCCCCTGCCGCCGCCGCCCTTCTTGATCTTGGTGACATTAACGCCTTGGCGGCGCAAAATTGCGGAAACATTTTCTTTCCCGACGGCGCGCATCTCGCCCTTGACTGCCTTGCCGGATTTGTCTTTGCCTTCCCAAAGGTACAGTATTTCTTTTGGTTTTGCTTGCTTGGCTTTCCTATCCTCGGCCATAACGGTTCCCTGGAAAATAACTACTTATTGATGTCTGCGCCAATTTCACTTTTTTGAGGGTTGCCAATTCCCGGTTTATTATTGAAATTACAAATCAGGTTGTTGTTAAGCGCCTTTTTGAATTGGCGTTTCAGCCACAACCATAACTCAACGGCATCATCTCAACGCGCATCATGCTACGCCATGAGAATGTTGTAAAGTGCTGCCTTGTGGCAGGGGCTGGGTTTATTGGCTGAAAATTCCCGGTAACGACAACTTCGGCAACGGGTTTTTTCTTCCGCGCACTTCGTTTGTTCCGTGGCTCAAATGCCGTTCTCAGGCTCATTCGTCCGCGACGCGGATGTCGGTAATGACGATTTCCCCGGCCACCTCGCCGGAGCGTTCGATTGGCCTGATTCTTACCGGCAACAGGCGGTATTCCAGCCCGAGCCAGATTTCAAAACCTTCTTCACCCTGGGCGTGCAGTTTGCGCAAGGGCAGCGCGCGCAGCTTGCCCAGCGGGGTAATGATTTCTTCCTCTGCGCCGATCACCAGTTCATATTTTTCCAGCTTCTTGCCGTTACTGACAAAAATCGGGATGACTTCCCGGTTCATGCGCAGTTGTGAAAGCTGGTAAAAAATACTCAGGATATCCTGTGCGCCGTCGGGCAGCGCGATTTCTCCTCCGTGCGAGAAGCGCAGTTTTTGTGACGACCGGTCGAAAGTGGCTTTCAGGTTTTGCTTGCCGTCGGACATGGTTTTTTCTTCTTCAAACAATTCAGGTTGCAATCCCTGTTTGCCGACTTTGCCCCGGCTGGTTTGGATTTGCAGGTAGTTCTTGAACAGCCTGGCCAGCCCGATAGTTTGCGTCTCGGCCTTCAGGATGTACTCACCCCCGCTGAGTTCAAGCAGATGCTTGACCTCGCCAATCCGTAAGCCGTTCAGGCCCTTGTTGACGCCAAAGGTGAGTTGCGCGCGTCTGGGCAACGGGTGCGTCGCTTGCGGTTCTTCCTCCACGGCGGGAGCAGCCGCGACGGCAGATACTGCCTCGATGGTGGGTGCTGCCGCGACGGCGGACTCTGCTTCAACAGGTGGCACCGCTTCGGCAACGGGTGCTGGCCCGGCTATGACAGAGTTATCCGGCTCGGCTATCGGGATTGCAGGCGCAGGCTCGGGTGGAATGTGCCTTGGTTTTGCGGCAGGTTTGATGGCGGGCCTGGCAGCGCGTTGCGGCAGGGGTTCGAGTTTGGCTGCAAGCGGCGGCAACGGCATTTCAGCATGCGGCAACTGCATATGCGGCAGCCACAGCAAAGCGATATGCAGCAATGCGGAAAGCGCGATAGCAAAAATAATTCGGCGTGCAGGAGTGCGCAAGGCGGCAATCACGGCTCGAAATCGAATTGGGTCAATACCTGCGTGAGTTCGTCGCCATCTGGATCAGTGATGGCAATTTTGTAGGGGAAATTGGTATGTTCCACCGCCAGCCAGATTTCAGTTTTGCTCTCGCCGGCTTTCGGCGAGCTGGCAATATACAGCGCCTTGAATGTGCCGAGCGGAACCGTCACATCCTGGTCAGGCGTGATGAGGTAATTGTAAATATCCACCTTGCTGCCGTTAGTCATATTGAAGTCGAGCGTGGCGGCATTTTGCAGCGGCGCGAACATGAACTGGTACATCGCGCTCAGCCTGTCCTGCGTATCTGCAGGCAGTGG
The DNA here is from genome assembly GCA_028713345.1 of Gallionellaceae bacterium. GTDB lineage: Bacteria > Pseudomonadota > Gammaproteobacteria > Burkholderiales > Gallionellaceae > JAQTOM01. Next base: position 9,462 of record JAQTOM010000011.1, read on the forward strand.
CAATGAGCGCTGTCCGGCGCGGTCGGTCAGGGTGATCTGGCTGGTTGTCCAGTCGAAGTCGGCGCGTGCATTCCGTACGGTATCGAGTTTGCGTTCCTGGATAAAAGTGAGCGGGCGCAACCCTTTTTCTGTCAGGGTACCCTGGCTGGTAGTGTGAATGATTTCCGGTTTGAACGCGGCGAGCAGGCCAACCGCCTTGCTCACGCTTTCAATGTGGTAGCGGTCATGCGAGCGTGTATAGGTTTCCGCGATAGTGGCGACCTTAAGGCCGCTCTTGAGTACATCGTAACTGGCGTGGATGCGGGTGGGTGGCTCGGCTTGTGCTTGCTGCACGGCGCAACACAGCAGCAGGCAGGCGGCCAGGTGCGCGATGAGGATACGCACGGGCTTATTCCAGCCCCGGAGAAATGAGGGTATGGCCGGTCTGCTTATAGCGGTTCAGCAGCACCTTGCCATCTGCATCCAGGCTGAGGTGCCCTTCGCAGAACCAGCGCAGGGTCTGCGGATAGATGCGATGCTCCTCGCGCAGCACGCGTGCCGCCAGTGTTTCCGGGGTGTCATCTGCACGCACCGGCACGGCAGCCTGGATGATGATGGGGCCGTGGTCAAGGTCACTGGTGACGAAGTGCACAGTGCAGCCATGTATTTTTATGCCATCCTTGAGCGCACGTTCGTGCGTATCGAGGCCGCCATAGGCAGGCAGCAGCGAGGGGTGGATGTTGATCAGCCGACCCTGATAATGTGCCACGAAGCCCGGGGTGAGGATGCGCATGAATCCGGCGAGCACGATGATATCCGGCTGGTGGCGGTCTATGGCGGCGGCGAGTGCGGCGTCGAATGATTCGCGATCCGGGTAGTCGCGGTGCGCCACGACTTGCGTCGCAATACCGTGCCGTTCGGCGATGACTAATCCCGGCGCGTCGGCCTTATTGCTGATCACCGCCGCAAAGCGGCAGCAGGGCAGATCGGCCTCCAGCAGCGCCTGCATATTGCTGCCGCGCCCGGAGATCAGGATGACGACAGACTTTTTCGTGGCGTTACAGAACTTTGGTTTGTGCCTCATTGCCCTGGCGTGCCTGTATTGTGCCTATGATCCATGCGGTTTCCCCGGCGGTCTTGAGCTGGTTGAGTGCGGCGGCGGCATCGCTTGCGGCCACGATTACCACCATGCCGATGCCGCAATTGAAGGTGCGGTACATTTCCTGCTGCGCCACGTTGCCCTGCTCGCGCAGCCAGTCGAATAATTTCGGCGCGTGCCATGATGTTCCGTCCAGCACGGCGACGACGTTTTCCGGCAGCACGCGCGGGATGTTTTCCAGCAGGCCGCCGCCGGTGATGTGCGCCATGCC
>JAQTOM010000011.1:10910-42787 GCA_028713345.1 Gallionellaceae bacterium
GCTCGCGCAGCCAGTCGAATAATTTCGGCGCGTGCCATGATGTTCCGTCCAGCACGGCGACGACGTTTTCCGGCAGCACGCGCGGGATGTTTTCCAGCAGGCCGCCGCCGGTGATGTGCGCCATGCCTTTGATGCGGAGCACACGCATCAGTTCCAGCAGCGGCTTCACATAGATGCGCGTGGGTGCCATGATGCATTCGGCCAGCGTGCGCCCGCCATCGAATTTGTCGCCGAGATTGGGACGACTGCGTTCAAGAATCTTGCGCACCAGCGAATAGCCGTTGGAATGCGCGCCGTTGGAGGCCAACCCCAGCACCACGTCGCCGGGCTGGATATCGGAGCCGGTGATGATGTCAGCTTTTTCCACCACGCCCACCGCGAAGCCCGCAAGATCGTATTCGCCCACCGGATACATGCCGGGCATTTCAGCAGTCTCGCCGCCGATCAGCGCGCAACCGGCCTGTTCGCAGCCCAGCGCAATGCCCTTGATGACTGCGGTAGCCGCGTCCACATCCAGCTTGCCGCAGGCGAAGTAGTCGAGGAAGAACAGCGGCTCTGCGCCCTGCACCAGAATGTCGTTGACGCTCATGCCGACCAGGTCGATGCCGACCGTGTCATGGCGGTTGAGTTCAAATGCCAACTTCAGTTTTGTGCCGACGCCGTCGGTACCCGACACCAGCACCGGCTCACGGTATTTTTTGGAAATTTCCACCAGGCCGCCGAAACCGCCGATGCCGCTCAGCACCTCGGGACGCATGGTGCGCCTGGCGAAGGGCTTGATGTTTTCCACCAGGCGGTCGCCGGCGTCGATGTCCACGCCAGCGTCGCGGTAGGAGAGGGAATTGTTCTGACTCAAGTTGAGTTCTCGCTTTCTTCGGGATAAAGTGCAGGCCGTTTTGGCTGGCAAATGGTTCTGGCTGAAAATTTACTGGCGGATTTTACCTCAAATGACTCTGGAACGCTTGGCCGCACTGCAATGGCTGGCGCTAGCCGTAGTGCTGGCATGGCTGGTGTATCTGCTCGGTCCCATCCTCACCCCGTTCGTGGCGGCAACCATTCTTGCATACATCTGCAACCCGTGGGTAAACAGGCTGTGCGCCTGCAAACTGCCGCGCGTACTGGCCACACTGCTGGTGATGGCCGTGCTGCTTGGCATGTTTACGCTGCTGGTGTTGATTATGCTGCCGTTGCTGAAAAAAGAATTCGATCTCCTGATGGCAAGCCTGCCGGCATTGCTTGAAACCTTGCGCAACAAGATGCTGCCCTATGTGCGGCAGCATTTTGGCATGACCCTGCAATGGGACAGCACAGCATTGAAAGACTTGCTGATAGACAATTGGCAAGGCGCCAGCAGTGGTGCTGCCAGAGTATTGCCCTGGCTGGGCGGAGGCGGAGCGGCCCTGCTGGCGATGCTGGTGAATGCGGTGCTGATCCCGGTTGTGCTGTTTTATCTGCTGTGCGATTGGCCGTTGCTGCTTGCGCGCATTGAGCAAGTTATCCCGCGCCGCTGGCATGCCAAGGCGCTGGAAATTGCCGGGGAGGTGGATGGCATCCTGGCTGAATTTTTGCACGGGCAAATAGCGGTGATGCTGTTGATGAGCGCATTCTACGCGCTTGGCTTGTGGCTCGCCGGGCTGGAGTTTGCGTTACCCATCGGAGTGGTGGCGGGAATGCTGGTGTTCGTACCTTATCTCGGCATGGCCGCAGGCTTGGCGCTGTCCACACTCGCCGCCCTCACGCAGTTCGGCCAATTTACCGGCGTGTTGCTGGTATGGGCGGTATTCGGCGCAGGACAGATACTGGAAGGCATGGTGGTCACGCCGTGGCTGGTGGGCAACCGCATCGGGCTGCATCCGCTGGCAGTGATTTTCGCGCTGCTTGCCTTCGGGCAATTGTTCGGTTTCTTCGGCGTGCTGCTTGCGCTGCCGTTGTCTGCCGTGCTGCTGGTGGGGTTACGCCACGCAACGGCCTGGTATCTGAACAGTTCCCTGTATCGCGATTGATTTCCATGACGCAACTGCTTCTCGACATCGCGCCCGACTGGATACCCACGCTGGATAATTTCGTGGCGGGGCGCAATGCTGAGCTGCTTTCGGCGTTGCGTCATGCCCTCGCGGGCACGGCAAGCGAACGGTCTTTCTATTTGTGGGGAGAGGCGGGCAGCGGCAAGAGTCATTTGTTGCAGGCCGTGGCAGGGCAGGCGCAGGCACTTGGGCTGATGTCCTGCTACGCGCGGTCGGGTGTGCCGGAACTCGCCCGAGTGGTCGCCGTGGATGACGTGGAGCAATTGGGCGATGCGGCCCAGATTGCACTGTTTGAGCTCTACAACCGCATGCGCGAAAGCGGCGGCATGTTGCTGGTGAGCGGCACGGCAACACCCGCGCACCTGCACCTGCGCGAAGACCTGCGCACGCGCCTGGGCTGGGGGCTGGTGTACCAGATAGTGGGGTTGAGCGATGCAGACAAGGCACATGCACTGGAGCGGCACGCACAGGCGCGCGGGTTTGCCTTGCCGCACGAGGTGACGCAGTACCTGTTACGCCACGGACGGCGTGACCTGCCCGCATTGCTCGCATTGCTGGATGCCCTGGATGCGCATTGCCTGCGCCTGAAGCGCGCAGCATCCGTGCCGTTGCTGAAAGAGGTGATGCAACCAGGCGGCAGGTTGATGTGACCGCAATCTTATGCCGCAAACGGCTGCATTCGACGCTGAGATACAAGCCGCCGGCCATTTCTGCAAGACCGGCTTGCCATCCGGCAACAGGAAAAACGGGCGGCATGAAACCCGCCTGTTGGAAGACGAAAAACAGAGGTAAAGCCGGTCCGGAATAAAGGCTTTTAGTCTCCACTAACTATTGCGTGCGACATTGCACACAAATACTGATAAAATGGCATTAGTGCTTTGATTAACTTTAATTATGTCTGGAGAAATGTAGTATGGCTATTGAACGTACACTGTCAATTATCAAACCCGATGCTGTTGCCAAGAATGTCATCGGGCAGATTTATACCCGCTTTGAAAATGCAGGCTTGAAGATTGCTGCGGCACGTTTGGCGCAACTATCGCGCGCCGAAGCAGAAGGCTTTTATGCCGTGCATCGCGCGCGTCCGTTCTTCAATGATCTGGTGAGTTTCATGATCTCCGGCCCGGTGATGATCCAGGTACTGGAGGGCGAGAACGCCGTCCTGAAGAACCGCGAGTTGATGGGTGCCACTGACCCGAAGAAGGCGGACAAGGGTACCATCCGCGCCGATTTTGCAGACAGCATCGAAGCGAATTCGGTACACGGTTCCGATGCAGCCGAAACCGCAGCAGTGGAGATCGCCTATTTCTTTCCCAGCATGAACGTTTATTCACGTTAATGGTTGAGAACCTCCTCAACTTTGATGCACAGCATTTAACCGCCTGGTTTGCCGCGATGGGTGAAAAGCCCTTTCGCGCGCGCCAGGTTTTGCGCTGGATACACAGGGCGGGGGAGCCTGATTTTGATGCAATGACTGATCTTGCCGCATCCCTGCGCGGCAAGCTGAAAGAGACAGCCTGCGTGCTGGCACCCAATGTGATGCGCGAGGAACTTTCGGAAGACGGCACGCGCAAGTGGCTGCTGGATGCGGGAACCGGCAATGCGGTGGAGACCGTGTTTATTCCCGAAACCGGGCGCGGGACACTGTGTGTTTCCACGCAGGCGGGTTGTGCGCTGGACTGCGCATTTTGCTCCACCGGCAAGCAGGGTTTTAACCGCAATCTGGGCGTGGCTGAAATCATCGGCCAGTTATGGTTGGCCAATCGCGAGATCGGCAGGGATGCCGATGGTTTGTGGCCAGTCAGCAACGTGGTGCTGATGGGCATGGGTGAGCCGCTGCTGAATTTCGATAACACGGTGAGCGCGCTGCATTTGATGCTGGACGATAACGCCTATGGCTTGTCGCGCCGCCGTGTCACGGTGTCCACCTCCGGTATCGTACCCGCAATGGACAGGCTGCGCGACGAATGCCCGGTGGCGCTGGCAGTTTCTTTGCATGCACCCAACGATGCACTGCGCAATGTGCTGGTGCCGATTAACCGGAAATACCCGCTGCGCGAACTGATGGCAGCCTGCCAGCGTTACCTGGAATGCGCGCCGCGCGACTTCATTACCTTTGAGTATGTGATGCTGGAAGGCGTAAACGATAGCACCGGGGATGCGCGTGAATTGATTGCGCTGGTGCGTGACGTACCGTGCAAATTCAACCTGATTCCGTTCAACCCGTTTCCGCAGGCACCCTACAGGCGCTCCGGCACAGACGCGGTGCGCCGCTTCCGCGATGTGTTGATGCAGGCGGATATTGTGACCACCACGCGCAAGGTGCGCGGCGATGATATCGCCGCTGCCTGCGGGCAACTGGCCGGACAGGTGCAGGATAAAACCAGGAAAACTCACCGTGTTATGGAGGTTCGCGCATGAGATTGCTTTTGTATGCAGGGCTGGTCTTGGGTATGGCTGGATGCGCCACGCAGCATAGTGGCGAACCTGGTGACCAAACCGGAAATGCGCCGATGAAAATTACTACGCGCATGCAGGCAATCGCCAAGGTTCATACCGAATTGGCTGCACAGTATTATGAGCGTGCACAACTGGGTGTGGCGATAGAAGAATTGGGAAAGGCGCTACTGGCCGAACCCGATTACGCACCCGCATACAACGTGCGCGGGCTGATAAATATGGCGTTGCATGAGGACCGGCAGGCAGAGGAGGATTTTCAGCATAGCCTGCACCTGGACAGCAGCAGTTCTGAAACGCACAACAACTATGGCTGGTTCCTGTGCCAGCGGGGAAAAGAGCGCGATTCCATCAAGCACTTCATGACTGCGCTAAAGAACCCGCTTTATTCCACGCCGGAGAAATCATACTTGAACGCCGGTGTGTGCTCCAGGAAAGGCGGCAATGCCAAGGAGGCCGAGGAGTTCCTGCAAAAGGCCCTGATCCTCCGTCCCAACATGCCGGAGGCATTGCTGGGCTTGGCGGAGCTCAGCTTCTCCGGCGGCGATTATGCGGGTGCCAAGTCCTATTTTATCCGTTTTATCCAGAGCGGTGACTATTCGTCCCAGCATAGCGATTCGCCACTCACTGCGGAAAACTTGTGGCTGGGGGTGCGCATTGAGCGCAAGTTGGGAGACAAAAATGCCGAGCAAAGTTATGCGCTGCAACTGCGCAAGCGCTTTCCGGATGCGCGTGAGACCCAGCTGATGCTGCAGGGACAATGATGGACGGGACGGGCTGGCAGCATGACTGCGGCCTCCTGTAAGGGGTATGAGGCAAAATGTCAGACAGCCAGCCAGATAACGTTTTAGACAACGCACCGGACAATATTGATGTGCAACCGTTCAGCACGGGTACTGCACTGCGTGAAGCGCGTATGCATAGCGGCATGAGTGTGGATGACGTATGCAACCGCATCAAGTTTGCGCCACGCCAGATCGAGGCGCTGGAAGCAAACGACTTTGCACGCTTGCCGGAAATTACTTTCGTGCGCGGCTTTGTGCGTAGCTACGCCAGATTATTGCAACTCGATCCTGTCCCCTTGCTGGCTGCACTGCCGGGGGTACCCGTGCAGCCTGTGCCATTGGCCGCGAACACCATGGCTGAAGTGCCATTCCAGAATGTTTGCTCGGTACGCAGGATGAATATCATCTGGCTGGCTGCGGCATTTGCGGTTGCGGTTGTATTGGCGCTGTTTACTCTGCCGCACGGCAATGCACCGCAAAAAGAAACGGTAGCGTTGCCTGCCGTGCTGCCCGCTTCGGCAGTACCGGCGCCCATGATTCCAGCATCGGCTGTAGCGGCTGCGTCGCAGGTTGTTGCACCCGTTGTGCAGCAAGCTGCCATACCCCAAGCTGCCGCACCCCAAGCCAAGACAGTTCCCTTGCTACCTGCCAAGCCGGATGCTGCCACAAGCAGCGCATCAAAACGAACTGGAGCCATTCGCATGGTGTTTGACGATGAGTCCTGGGTGGAGGTGACGGACAAGGACGGCAAGGTTCTGGTGTCACAACTTAATCCTCGTGGCAGCGAACAGGAGATCAATGGTCAGCCGCCATTTTCCATGGTAATTGGCCGTGCCAGCAGCGTACACTTGTTTTACAAGGGGCAGGCTGTTGACTTGGGGCCGCATACCAATTCTGAAGTTGCGCGCCTGAAGCTGGAGTAGGCATGACTCGGCATCTTTCACCGCGCCGTCCGGCGCAGCGCGTCATGGTCGGCGGCGTTGCCATCGGCGGTGGTGCGCCTGTGGTAGTGCAGTCCATGACCAATACCGACACTGCCGATGCTGCCGGTACTGCACGGCAGGTTTTCGATCTGGCGCAGGCGGGTTCCGAACTGGTGCGTATTACCGTCAATACTTCCGAGGCTGCGGCGCAAGTGCCGCATATCCGCGATCTGCTCGACCAGATGGGTTGTGCCGTGCCGCTGATCGGCGATTTTCACTACAACGGACATCGCCTGCTCACCGACTTTCCGCAATGTGCGCAGGCGCTGGCGAAGTACCGCATCAACCCCGGCAATGTCGGGCACAGCCGCAGGGGAGAAGACCAGTTTGCCATTATGATCGGCGCCGCCTGCCGTCATGGCAAACCGGTGCGCATCGGCGTGAACTGGGGCAGCCTGGATGCCGGCTTGATTGTGCGCATGATGGATGCCAATGCCAAGCTGCCGCAGCCGGAAGAAGCAGCCGCAGTAACGCGCGAGGCGCTGATCGTGTCTGCGCTGGAAAGCGCCGCACGTGCCGAAGAGTTGGGTTTGCCGCATGACCGCATCGTGTTGTCGTGCAAGGTGAGCGAGGTGCAGGATTTGATTGCGGTGTACCGCGAACTGGCACGGCGTTGCGATTATGCGCTGCATATGGGATTGACCGAAGCGGGCATGGGCTCCAAGGGGATCGTCGCTTCAACTGCCGCGCTGGCCGTGCTGTTGCAGGAAGGCATCGGCGACACCATACGCATTTCCCTGACACCGGAGCCGGGAGGCGACCGCACGCAGGAAGTGGTGGTGGCGCAGGAAATATTGCAAACCATGGGCTTGCGCTCCTTCACGCCGATGGTGATCGCCTGCCCAGGTTGCGGACGTACCACCAGCACGGTGTTTCAGGAACTGGCGCAAAGCATCCAGGCTTATCTCCGCGCGCGGATGCCGGTCTGGCGCGAGCAATACTCTGGCGTGGAGGAGATGACTGTGGCGGTGATGGGCTGTATCGTGAACGGCCCAGGCGAAAGCAAGCTGGCCAACATCGGCATCAGCCTGCCGGGAACCGGCGAAACTCCATCCGCGCCGGTGTATGTGGACGGCGAGAAAGTGACGACCTTGCGCGGCGATAACATCGCACAGGAATTCCAGAATATCGTGGATGAGTACGTGGCGCGAAAATACAAGAAGCGTTAAGCAGGCCATAACTAACACACAATAACCATGCGCGCCGGGTGCAAATGAAACCACCGGCTCCAACACATTCTGCCGTGGGCGGGCGTGGTGGTAATGAAACTTCGGGTTACCATTTCAGCCGGCCACTTTTTCCCTGCTGGTTTGCGGGGGTCATCCTGAGCAAATGTCTGTTGCGCCATAATCCGGCATAGATTCATGAGCGCGGGAAGCTGACCTTTACGCTCAAGCCGCCCAGTGTGGCGGCATGGCTGAAAGTGATTTTCGCGCGATGAATTTCCGCGATGCGCTGCACGATGGATAATCCTAATCCAACACCATCTTCCGCAGCCTGATTCAGGCGGCTGAAACGCTGCCCAAGCAACGCAAGGTTTTCATCGGAGACGCCTGTTCCGCTGTCGGCGACTTCAAATTCTGCCTGCTGCCTGTCCGTAAAGCGCAAGATCACCTTCACCTGCCCACCCTTCGGGGTGTAGCGAATGGCGTTATCCAGCAGGTTCCTGAACATGATGCGCAACATGTCTGCCGAACCGGAAAGCACCGGATGGGCTTCCGGCAAAAACTCAAGTTCGATGTTTTTGGACAATGCATTTGAACCCAGCTCGGCGCAACATTCCTGGGTGAGTTCGGTCAGGTTTACGGTTTCAAGACTGACGGGAGATGAGAGTTCATCGAGGCGGGACAGGGTGAGAAGCTGCCCGATCAGGTGGCCTATGCGGTCAGCGCCCTGCAACGCCTTGCCCAGGCATTCCATGCGTTCTGTTTTATTATCGGACAGTTGCGCCGCTTGAACCTGTGCTTGCAGCGCGGCGAGGGGAGTGCGCAGTTCATGCGAGGCATCGGCGGTAAAACGCCGTTCATTCTCGATAGTCCTGGCGATGCGGCCAAGCAAGCTGTTCAATGCGCCAATTACCGGAGCAATCTCTTTCGGTGCGTCGTCAACTGCCACTGGATTAAGCTGCTCGGGTGAAAGCTGGCGTAACGACTCGGTCAGCTTGCGCAATGGCCGCAACCCGAAACGGATCGCCAGCGTGGCGAAGAGCGCCAGCAGAGGCAGGCCGAACAGGAATGGAGCAATGTTGTGCCACGCCACTTTTTGGGCTAATTCATGCCGATCCTTGTCATTTTCCCCTACCAGCACATCAAGGCCGCGTTGCGCATCGCGTTGCCGATAATAGCGCCAATGTTTGCCCTTTAATTCGACATTGCTGAAACCTTCGTCAGGTATTTGCGTAGCAAACATGCTGGGAATATTGCTGGATCGGAAAAGCGATTTTGGAGGTTCGCTATTTGTTGACCAGACCTGGAAGACAACAATTTTCTGGAAGTCATAAAGCGGTGGGGACATCTGCTCGATCTGTTCATCGCCGCTGCCGGTATGTGTTGCCACGATCATGAGGTTCTGTGCGAAGTGAGCCAATTGTGCATCGAAAATTTCATCCGCTTCATGCAGGGCGTTCTTGTAACTTTCATAACCGGCGATCAGGCCAAACAACAGCACGGTGCAGAGAACCAGCAGGGTAAGCCGGGCTTGCAAGGAGGTCTTCTTCAGGATCATTCCGGGTGCCCCACGGTGTAACCTATTCCGCGCAGGGTCTGGATAAAATCGTTGCCCAGCTTCTTGCGCAAGTGGTGGATGAAGACCTCGATGGTGTTGCTGTCCGCGCCATCTCCCCAGCCATAGACGCTCTGTTCCAGTTGGGCGCGGGTCAGCACGCGCCCTGCGTTCTGCACCAGCAATTCGAGCACGGCAAACTCCTTGGCCGATAGCTCGATAAGCTTGCCCTCGCGCCATACCAGGCGCTCATCCGGGTCAATCTCCACCTTGCCTATGCAGATACGTGGTGAAGCGCGTCCGGCGGAACGGCGGATCAATGCGCGCAACCTGGCCGCAAGTTCTTCCATGTCGAGCGGCTTGACCACATAGTCGTCTGCGCCCAGATTGAACCCCTTGAGCTTGTCCAGTTTGCTGTCGCGCGCGGTCAGGATCAGGACGGGAGTGTGCAGCCCCTTGTTCCTCACGGACTGCAACAATGCCAGGCCATCCTGTCGCGGCAGGCCGATATCCAGCACAACGGCAGCGTATTCTTCGCTGGTCAGCGCGTTTTCTCCCTGTATCCCATCCCGCATCCAGTCAACCGTAAAGCCCAGGTGGCTGAGGCTTTTCCGTATGCCATCCCCGAGCAGGGGGTCATCTTCCACCAGAAGTATTCTCATGGCTCCTCCAAATTATTTGTATCCATTAAGTGCCGGTTAATAATCGTTGGTCAAAGTGCGCCTGAAGCGCCGGCGCACCGGATGTTGCCCGGACGGGAAGTTAAGGTCGCTAAATGGACATGCGGCACTTTACTGTTTCTGGCAAGCACAAGTCCAGCACTTGATGAGGCGCATGAGAGGTTAACTGCGGTGGGTTTCTGTGAGAACGCCTGTGTACACAACTTATTCATGAAATGTCGGCGGGATTTATTTCATTAAGCGCTGGTTAAGAATCACTTGTTAATTTGTCACCATGTAATCGAGTAATCGATTATTTTGAAAATTACCTGATATTAAGGAGAACGTGATTATGGTTATCAAAAAAACCTGTCTTGCCTTGTTGTTCCTGGCAAGCGCAAATTCGGTATTTGCCGATACGCCCGCAAGCCTGGTGGCCGGCTATACCGCAGAAGCTGCCAAGACCACGCCTGGATTTACACCATCCGCAAAACGCGGCCATGAATTCTTCACCAGGGGATGGGGCGTATCCAAGAAGATGCCGGATTGTACGGCCTGTCATGGGAAAGACCTGAATGCTGACGGAAAGCACGTGGTCACCGAAAAGCGTATTGCCCCATTTTCCCCGGCGGCCAACCCGGAGCGGTTTACCAGCCAGGCGAAAGTGGAGAAATGGTTCAAGCGCAACTGCACGGAGGTGGTAGGCCGTGAGTGCACGGCTGCCGAAAAGGCGGACTTTATTCAATTTGTCACACAAGGAGGTTAATCATGAAATGGTTCACGGCATTTATTCTGGTTTTTGCAAGCACGATGGCCCATGCGGACGGCGGCAGGTTGTCCGTTCCAGCCAACCCGCAATGGAAAACGGAGTGCGGCAGTTGCCATATCGCCTATCCGCCGCAATTATTGACGGGCGAAAACTGGCAACGCCTGATGGGGGGGCTCGACAAGCACTTTGGCGCAAACGCTGCGCTGGATGCCAAAGAAAACAAGGAAATCCTCGAGTTCCTGCAACACTATGCGGGCAGCGGCGACAAGCGTAGCGCGGCCAGCTTGCGCATCAGCGACACCCCCTGGTTTACCCGCGAACACCGTAAAGTATCAAACAAGATTTGGACCGAAGTCAAAAGCCGCTCGAACTGCACAGCCTGCCATGTCAACGCTGAACGCGGAGACTGGTCTGAGCGCGGCATCCGCATGCCCGGCGGGCAACGGTGGGACGACGACGATTGACATCGGACGTGATTGATTGAGACGGAGGGTTATTGCCATGGGAAAAATACTGGTTTGGGATGTTCCGACACGCATCGGGCACTGGCTGCTGGTCGCCGCTTTTGCATTGTCTTTCCTGACGGGTGACAGCGAGGAGCGGCGCCTGTTCCATGTGGCAGCGGGATATGCTGTGGCGGGAATCCTCGTCTTCCGTATTTTTTGGGGGGTGGCGGGAACGCGCTATGCCCGCTTCGCATCATTCCTGTTCTCTCCGCGCGAGGTTGTTGCCTACCTTGGCGGGTTGCTGAAGGGCAAGCCGAGCCACTGGCTGGGGCATAACCCGGCCGGCAGCTATGCGATATACATCCTGATATTGCTGGGGTTTGCCACCGTCGCCAGCGGGTTTGCGGTTTATGCCGAGATGGGCGGCGAATGGGTGGAGGAAGCTCACGATGTCCTGTCCTACACCATGTTGGGCATGGTCGTTTTTCACGTGCTTGGGGTGGTCGTGAGCAGTTGGGTGCACCACGAGAATCTGGCGCGCAGCATGCTCGATGGATACAAGCAGGGGGAAGGCAAAGATGCGATTGAGTCCGGCAAGGCCTTCTGGGCTATGGTGCCGGTAATCCTGGCGGTGTTGGCAGGCCTGCTGGTGTTCATAACCTGAGGGTCAGGGCGAGTGGTGTCACCCCAGAAGCGGGGTAAGCAGGCATTTTGCCGAAAGGCAAAAGCCCGCATAATAAAACTCGCCGTGACCGTCTCCCCCACCCCAGCCCTGATGGAGCTACTAGCCATTCGACTAAGCCCGCCAGCGGGCAAGTCGCTGGTTACCCCGGAGGGGGAGGGTGATAAAGTCTCGCTTCGTGAGTTTCACCCAAAAACCTGCCATCCCGAAATATTCCTCTTGAAATCCGTGAGACAGCCCCCACCTACCCGCATGTCCTGTCTTTTAAACGGAGAAAATAATGACCGACACTGCAACCAATAACCGCGAGACCCTGGGCTTCCAGGCCGAAGTCAAGCAGCTTTTGCAACTGATGATCCATTCGCTGTATTCGAACCGCGAGATTTTCCTGCGCGAGCTGATTTCCAATGCCGCGGATGCCTGCGACAAGCTGCGCTTCGAGGCGCTGCATAACGCCAGCCTGTTCGAGAACGATTCCGCGTTGAATATCCGCATCGGCTATGACACTGCGGCGCGCACGCTGACCATCAGCGACAACGGCATCGGCATGAGCCGCGACGAGGTGATCAACAATCTCGGCACCATTGCCAAGTCCGGCACACGCGAATTCTTTTCGCGGCTTTCCGGCGACCAGCAGAAGGATGCAAACCTGATCGGGCAATTCGGCGTGGGTTTTTATTCATCCTTCATCGTGGCTGATAGGGTGACGGTGACGACGCGCCGTGCCGGCGAGAAGGCCGACCAGGGCGTGCATTGGGAATCCGAAGGCGGCGGCGAGTTTGCCATCGAGATGGTGGAAAAGGCCGCACGCGGCACGACCATCACCCTGCACCTGCGCGAAGGGCAGGACGATTTGCTCGACGGCACAAAAATCCGCTCCATGATCCGCAAGTACTCGGATCACATCGTCCAGCCCATCCTGATGAAGAAGGAAGAGTGGGTGGATCAGAAACTGCAAGTGCAGGACGAGGAAGAGACCGTCAATCAGGCTTTCGCGCTGTGGGCGCGCCCCAAGAACGAGATCACCGAGGAACAGTACAAGGAATTTTACAAGCATGTCGGCCACGACTTCCAGGATCCTCTGGCATGGGCTCACGCGCGCGTCGAGGGCTACCAGGAATACACGCAGTTGCTTTACATTCCGGGCCGGGCGCCGTTCGATATGTGGGAGCGCGATGCAAAGCACGGCGTCAAGCTGTATGTGCGCCGCGTGTTCATCATGGATGATGCCACGCAGCTGATGCCGCGCTACATGCGCTTTGTGCGCGGGGTGGTCGATTCCAGCAACCTGCCGCTCAATGTATCGCGCGAAATTTTGCAGGAATCGAAGGACATCGAAGCCATCCGCACCGGCTGCACGAAGAAGGTGCTCGGGCTGCTGGAAGACATGTCCAAGAACGACAAGGAAAAATACACCAAGTTCTGGGGCGAGTTTGGCCGCGTGCTGAAGGAAGGCATCGGCGAAGATTCTGCCCACAGGGAAAGGGTCGCGGGCCTGTTGCGCCTGGCTTCGACCCATGCCGACACGCCGGAGGAAACCGTTTCCCTGGCCGATTACATCAGCCGCATGAAGGAAGGCCAGGACAAGATTTATTACATCACCGCAGAAAGCTTCAATGCCGCGAAGAACAGTCCGCACCTCGAAGTATTCCGCAAGAAGGGTATCGAAGTGCTGTTGCTGACCGAACGCATAGACGAGTGGGTGGTGACCAACCTGCAGGAATTCCAGGGCAAGCAACTGGCGTCTGTCGCCAAGGGCGGACTCGATCTCGGCAAGCTGGAAGATGAGGCGGAGAAGCAGGCGCAGGAAAAGGATGCCGGCGAATTCAAGGAGCTGACTGACAAGATCAAAGCCAGCCTCACCGGGCGCGTCAAGGAAGTGCGCGTGACCCATCGCCTCACCGAATCACCGGCCTGCCTGGTGGCGGACGATAACGACATGAATGCCAATCTGGCGCGCCTGCTGAAGGCCGCCGGGCAGAAAATACCCGTGTCGCAGCCCATCCTCGAGATCAACCCGAAGCATCCGGTGGTGCTGCGTATCAAGGTCGAGGAAAAGAAATTCGACGATTGGGCATCGGTGCTGTTCGATCAGGCGCTGTTGGCAGAAGGCGGCAAACTTGACGATCCTGCCAGCTTCGTCAAGCGGGTCAATCAGCTGATGCTGGAGATGAGCGGCAGCTAATCAAACAACCCTGATAGAACTACTAGCCATTCGACTAAGCCCGCAAGCGGGCAAGTCGCTGGTTATCTCCCTAACCCCTCGTGGCGGTTGCCGGTTCATCGGCCATACTGCCACGTGCGGGTCGCGGGAGAGGGGCTTTCCCCGCCCGCATCTTGTCCGGCTATGCCTGAACAGCGCCGGCATGGCCACATAACCTGCCCCCCGCAATCTGTCCATCCAGGCGGATTCAGCTTTGAAGTGCAATTCCTGCAAGAGCCAGTCCAGATTCCTGGAAGACTGGTCCACCGCTTTACAACATGAAAAACTGGTAGCATGGAACCTGTTACATCAGTGTCAGGCGGCAACCTCATTTCATTAACCGACTAAACCCCATTCTGCTTTCTTGGTGGCAGAGACTTGCTCATTTCAACAGGAAACGCCATGACCAAAAATTTATGTTTACTCGCAGCCGTGATGTTGCCGCAAGCTGCGCTTGGGGGTACCGCGCCAGCGCCATTGGCGGACTGGCCGCGCATCATGAGCGCGATCGGCAAGGACGCCGCGCTCGAAGCGCGCATCGCCAAGATCGTCGCCGGCATGACCTTGCCGCAAAAAATCGGACAGATGACGCAGGCCGAAATCCAGTCGGTTACGCCGGAGCAAGTCAGGCAGTATTACATCGGCTCGGTGCTGAACGGCGGCGGCAGTTGGCCGAACAAGAACAAACACGCGACAGCGGCTGACTGGGTCGTGCTGGCCGACCAGTATTACGATGCTTCGATGTCCACCGACATGGCGATCAAGGTGCCTGTCATCTGGGGTATCGACGCCATCCACGGCAACAGCAATGTGTATGGTGCGACGCTGTTCCCGCACAACATCGGGCTGGGTGCGGCGCACAATGAAAAACTTGTCGGACAGATCGGCGCAGCCGTGGGCAAGGCCGTGCGCGCTACCGGCATCAACTGGGTGTTTGCACCGACCCTGGCCGTGGTGCGCGACGACCGCTGGGGGCGCACTTATGAAAGTTTCTCTGAAGACGGCCTGCTGGTGAATGCGTATGCAGGCGCGTATGTGAAAGGCTTGCAGGGCAAGCTCGATCAGGACAGCAATGTAATCGCCACGGCCAAGCATTTTATGGGCGACGGTGGCACCGACCAGGGCAAGGATCAGGGTGAGACCCGGGCAACGCTTGCCGAGATGCTCAACATCCACGGGCAGGGGTATTACAGCGCGCTGGCGGCGGGCGTGCAGACCGTGATGGCTTCCTTCAACAGCTGGAACGATGTCGCCGCCGGAACCAACCACGGCAAGATGCACGGCAACAAGGCATTGCTCACCGACGCGCTCAAGACCAGGATGGGTTTCGACGGGTTCGTCGTCTCCGACTGGAATGGCCATGCGCAGGTGCCGGGCTGCGCCAATGACAGTTGCCCGCAGGCAATCAACGCCGGCATCGACATGATAATGGTGCCGCAGGACTGGCAGGCATTCATCGCCAACACCATCAGGCAGGTTGAAGGCGGGCAGATCCCGCTGTCGCGCATCGACGATGCCGTCGCGCGCATCGTGCGCGTCAAGCTGCGCGCGGGAATGTTCGACAGGAAGCCCTCGCAAAATCCCTTTGCAGGCAAGCAGGATGCCATGCAGGCGCGCGCACTGGCACGCCAGGCGGTGCGCGAATCGCTGGTGTTGCTGAAGAATGACGGCGCTGCATTGCCACTGGCGCGCGGCAAGAAAATCCTGGTTGTCGGCAAGAGCGCGGACAGCATGCCGAACCAGACTGGCGGCTGGACGCTGACCTGGCAGGGCACCGATACCAGCAACAGCGATTTCCCGAACGGCGACACGATACTGGCCGGGATCATCGAGGCGGCGGGCAAGGCCAACGTCACTTACAGCGCAACTGCCGAGGGAGTTGATGTTGCGCATTTCGACGCGGTGATTGCCGTCATCGGCGAGACGCCCTATGCCGAATTCGTCGGCGATATCGGGCCGTCCGGCACGCTGCGCCACAGCGGGCGTTACCCGGAAGACCTGGCGGTATTGCAGGCCGTTGCCGGCAAGGGCAAGCCGGTCATCACGGTGCTGGTCGCGGGACGCCCGCTGTACACGAACGACCTGATGAATTTGTCCGACAGTTTCGTCGCCGCCTGGCTGCCGGGTTCGGAAGGCAAGGGCGCCGCCGACGTGCTGTTCAGGAAAGCCGACGGCAAGATCAATCATCCATTCACCGGCATGTTGTCATTTTCCTGGCCGAAACTCGTCTGCCAGACCCGGCTCAATATCGGCGACAAGGATTATGACCCGCTGTTCGCGCCGGGCTACGGCCTGAAATCCGGTGAGCGTTCCAGCATCGGCAAGCTCGATGCTGTCTGGGCGGCAGGCAGTTGCGGCGATACGAACGCGTATCCGGTGTTCACCTACGAAGACCGCACGGCCTGGCCGCTGTATGCCGTCAGCGGCGCGGAACAGGTTGCGCTCGGAGCCGACCCGTACAAGGTCATTGAACTGCCCGCAGTGAAGGTCGAGACTTCGCAGGTCAGCAAACAGCAGGACGCGAAGAAGGTCTCGTGGAGCGGCGCGGCCCGCTTCGAGGCGCGTGGCGCAAGCGCCGTGTTGCCCGCGCACGTGGTTGCCGATGGCGTACTGCAATTCGACACCATCGTCTCGGTCTGGCCGCAAGGGACGGTCACGGTGGAGATCGGCTGCAGCACAGGCTGCGCGGCCAAGGTGGACGTGACGGGTGTGTTCCGGCGCATGGCCGGAGCGGGCAGGCAGACGGTGAAGATTCCATTGGCCTGTTTCGTCGCCAGGGGCGTTGACCTGACCCGGGTAGACCGGCCGTTCAGCATCGCGACCGATAAACCGTTTGTGGCCGCGTTCGCCGACATCCAGATCGTCGGCGGCGCTGCCAAGGACAAGGATGCGTTGAACTGCGCCGATATAAAATGAATTACCACATCTGCCGGCACCGTAGCGAGTGCTGGTCGGCGTGATGGCAAAATAATTACCAGGGAGAAAGCGATATGGCACTGACCTCGCCAGCGGCGCAATACAATCAGGCTGAAGGAGCGAACCACACCGGGTCGCTTGTTATCGTCACCGTCCTGTTCTTCATGTGGGGGCTGCTGACATCGCTCAACGACGTGCTGATCCCGCACCTGAAATCGATCTATACGCTCACCTACGTGCAGGCTATGCTGGTGCAGTTCTGTTTCTTTGGCGCTTACTTCATCGTTTCATTGCCGGTCGGGGCGCTCATCAAGAAGATCGGCTACCAGAATGGCGCGGTAACGGGACTGATCATTGCGGCGGCGGGTTGCGCCCTGTTCTATCCCGCTTCGCAAAGCGGCTATGCGTTATTCCTGTTTGCCTTTTTCGTGCTGGCCGCAGGCATCACGGTGTTGCAGGTCGCCGCCAACCCTTACGTGACCGTGCTGGGCGATGCCAGGACCGCATCGAGCCGCCTGACGCTGACCCAGGCCTTCAACTCGCTGGGTACGGCCGTCGGGCCGTTCTTCGGCGGCATGCTGATCCTGGGTGGCGCATTGCTCAGCGCGGATGAAGTCGGCGCCCTGCCTGCCGCAGAACAGGCCTTATACCGTGCCAGGGAGGCGGCGACGGTGCAAGGGCCATACCTCGCGCTGGCTGGCGCATTGCTGACGCTGGCCATCCTGTTTGCGTTCGTGCGCCTGCCGAAAATAATTCACACCGACGATAACGTAAATGCCGCTGCCGGTGATGGCAAAACATCCGTACTATCCCATCGCCACCTGATGTTCGGCGCAATCGGTATTTTTGTCTATGTCGGCGGCGAAGTCAGCATCGGCAGCTTCCTGGTCAGCTTCCTCGGTGAAAAAGACGTTGCCAATCTTGCTCCGGCGACAGCCGCCGGCTATGTCAGTTTTTACTGGGGCGGCGCAATGGTGGGCCGCTTCATCGGCTTCGCGGTGATGCGTTACGTCAGCCCCGGCAAGGCGCTGGCGTTTAACGCGGCCTGCTCCATTGCGCTGATTCTGACGGCAATCTACAGCCGCGGCCCGCTGGCCATGTGGGCCATCCTCGCGGTGGGCCTGTGCAACTCGATCATGTTCCCGACCATCTTCAGCATGGCGCTGCACCAGCTTGGCAAATTCACCGGACAGGCATCGGGCATCCTGTGCATGGCGATTGTGGGTGGTGCAATCGTGCCGTTCGTGCAGGGTTTCATGGCCGATCACACAGGCTTGCACCTGTCGTTCCTTATCCCGGCAGCCTGCTACACCTTCATCATGTATTACGGCCTGAAGTATGCGGGCTTGTACAGGGCGCCTGCGGCCAGCTAGATTGAAAGGAACAGGGTTTTCAGGCAGGGGCGCAGAGAGAGGTGATCTGCTGGAGCACAGCATTCTGTGCAGCAGACTCTCGCAGGGTGGCTTGCGGTGTAGCCACACTTACTGACTCCTGTGTAGTGCTGTTCAGTTTCAACGCACCTCCATTAGCGGGCCTTCTGATAGCGCTTAAGGGCAGCCTTCAGTTTGGCATTCGGCTTGGGCGGATTTTCCATCAAATCGAGCAGCCAGTTCCAGTCGCGGGGCGACCGGCGAATGACTTCCTCGCGCTCGATCACTTCCTGAGCCTCTTTCAAGGCGGCTTGCACCAGAAACTGATTGACCGTGGCGCCCGTCAATTCGGCGGCGCGGCACAGCGTTTCATAGACATCGTGCGGCACGCGAGCGCCGATGCGGTCTTGCTTGGCAATGGCGGTTCCCATAACGCCTCCTAATCTAAATTGATTGCGCAGTGCACCACTGTCGCCATTCTGGCGACAATTCTTTTTACCGTATGGCAGAAGGATGGTTTGATTTCCTGTGGGAGGGGCATAAACCTCTACGACCGCCAGCATGAGCACCGTTCACGCCTCCAACTTCTTGCACGTGCAAAATAAAATATGGTGGGTATGCGGTATGCAAAATGGGCCATCTCGAATTTCCCTGTTGTGACGGCTCGCGTTGTAAGCAAAACTTGCTGCAATCAGAATTCGCACCGTTCGGGATGCCCCGCCAATACCGGGCTTCAGGCGGGCAACAAAAAAGCCGGAGCGTGTCCGGCCTCTTGTCGGTGGTGGAGGTGATCAGGATCGAACTGACGACCTTCTGATTGCGAACCAGACGCTCTCCCAACTGAGCTACACCCCCACGGCAGTGGAATGCTAAACAAAAACACCCGGTTTGGAAAGGGCAAGACCCGTAATCCGGTAAAAATGGCCAAGGTCGTTCAGGTCATCGAACACCGCTGCCGCACCGGTAAAATCCTGGTTGCGCGTGTAATGGCTGGTGGTGATGAAGGTCTTGATTCCGGCAGCCAGGCTGGAGCGCAGGCCGTTCTCCGAATCTTCAAGCGCGATGCAATCGGCGGCATCGAGACCGAGTTTGTCCAATACCCAATGGTAAATGTCCGGCGCAGGTTTCTTGTGCGGCACGATGTCGCCGCAGCCTATCGCCGCAAACCAGCTTTCGCTGTCCGCCCCCAGCCCCTGTTGCAATAGGATGGAAACATTTTCCGGCGAGGTGGTGGTGGCGATGGCCAATGCAATCCCGGCCTGCCGTGAATCATTGATGAACTGCCCGATGCCGGGGCGCATCGGGATGCGGCCTCCGCGCAACATCGCGGTGTAATGCCCGGTTTTGGCCAGGTGCAGATTCTTTACAAAACTTTCGTAATCGGCAGGCTTCTGGAAATCGGGCAGGCAGGTTTCAACAAAATATTGGATGCGTTCCTTGCCGCCCGTCACTGTGAGCAGCCTGCCATACAGCGCAACATCCCAGTTCCAGCCGAGATGATTTTCCGCGAATGCCTTGTTGAAGGAGATGCGATGCGCATCTTCGGTGTCGGCCAGGGTGCCGTCGACATCGAGGATGATGGCCTTGATGGTCATGAAATATTAGCGACCCATCCCCGGCAGCATTCCTTTCATGCCGCGCATCATCTTCGCCATGCCGCCTTTGCTGAACATTTTCATCATTTTCTGCGTCTGCTCAAACTGGTTCAGCAACTGGTTGACGTGCATCACCTGCACGCCCGCGCCCGCAGCGATGCGGCGCTTGCGCGAGGCCTTGATGAGTTCCGGATGGGAGCGTTCCCTGGGCGTCATCGAGTTGATGATGCCCTCGATGCGGCTGATGGACTTGTCGTCCACTTTGCTGCCTGCCGCAGCCTGGCTGAGTTGCGCGGGCAGCTTGTCCATCAGTGCGGAAACGCCGCCCATCTTGCGCATCTGCACGATCTGCATCTTGAAATCGTTGAGGTCGAAGCCTTCGCCCTTTTTGACTTTTTGCGCCAGCTTTTCAGCCTCGGCATGATCCACTTCGCGCTGCGCTTCTTCGATCAGCGACAGCACGTCACCCATACCCAATATGCGCGACGCCATGCGTTCGGGGTGGAAGGCTTCCAGGCCGTTGAGTTTTTCGCTCACGCCGACAAACTTGATCGGCTTGCCGGTGATGTGGCGCACCGACAGCGCCGCGCCGCCGCGCGCATCGCCATCCAGCTTGGTGAGAATGATGCCGGTCAGCGGCAGCGCTGCGCCGAAGGCCTTGGCGGTGTTCACCGCATCCTGTCCGGTCATCGCGTCCACCACGAACAATGTTTCAATCGGTTTGAGCGCGGCGTGCAGTTGCTGGATTTCTTCCATCATTGCGGCATCGATTGCGAGGCGTCCGGCAGTGTCCACAATCAGCACATCGTGGTGATGCTTGCGCGCGTAGTCCTGCGCTGCCAGCGCGATGTCGCGCGGCTTCTGGCTGATGTCGGAGGCGAAGAAATCGATTTCCAGTTGTTGCGCCAGGGTGCGCAATTGCTCGATGGCCGCCGGGCGGTACACGTCACAACTGACCAGCAGAATCTTTTTCTTCATCTGCTCGCGCATCAGTCTGGCGAGCTTGCCGCTGGTGGTGGTCTTGCCCGCGCCTTGCAGGCCGGCCATCAGGATCACGGCGGGCGGCACGGTGGCGAGGTTGATGCCGGCATTGGCTTCGCCCATCAGCCTGGCCAGTTCGCGGTGCACGACGCCGATCAGCGCCTGCCCAGGGTTCAGGTTGCCGATGACTTCCTGGCCGAGTGCGGCCTGTTTCACCTGTGCGGTGAATTCCTTCACCACCGGCAGCGCCACGTCGGCTTCCAGCAAGGCCAGGCGCACCTCGCGCAGCGCGTCCTGGATGTTGCTTTCGGTCAGGCGCGCCTGGCCGCGCAGGTTTTTGATTACGCCGGAAAGGCGCTGTGTAAGGTTGTCTAACATGGTTATGTTCCTGTTTTCCGCCGGAATAGATAGTGTAGAATCCGTGAAGTCTAAAACATCTTGGCTAAAAATGTCGAACCTTCCTCTCTACCTGATCACATTTTGCGCATACGGCGTACTGGCCGCATTCTTCTGGCGCGCGCAAATGAGGGGCAATATGGAGGCGTTAAATCGCGGGGCGATGGGCCATGCCATTCTGGTGCCGTTGATGTTGCATGGGTTTTTGTTGTATCAGAACCTGTTGGTCGATGATGCACTGAATTTAGGGCTGGTGTCCGCGCTATCGCTGATTTTGTGGCTGACCATGCTGGTGTATTGGCTGGCGCGATTTTTTTATCCGCTGGCTGGCCTGCAAACACTGGTATTGCCGCTGGCTGCAGTGGGCGCGGTATTGCCGGCCTTGTTCCCTTCCGTGCATATGTTGTCGCAACACGCTTCATGGGCATTTAATGCGCATGTCTCCATGGCGATGCTGGCGTATAGCCTGTTCACCATAGCGGCGTTGCATGCAGGCCTGATGTCGCTGGTGGAAAAGCGCCTGCATCACGCCACGTTGCCGCCCCTGCTGCGAGCCGTGCCGCCGTTGCTGACCATGGAAATCCTGTTGTTCCGCATCATCGGGGCGGGCTTTATCCTGCTTACCCTGACCCTGATTTCCGGTATGGTGTTTTCCGAGCAGATATTCGGCAAACCGTGGCGGTTCAACCACATGGTCGTGCTGGGATTTATTTCGTGGTGCGTGTTCGCGGGGCTGCTATTGGGTCATCGCTTCTATGGCTGGCGGGGGCGCACGGCGGTGCGCTGGACAATGAGCGGTTTTGTTTTCCTGCTGCTGGCTTACCTCGGCACCCAGTTCGTGCTGGAAATCCTGTTGCACCGTTAGCTTCCCAAGCCGGTCGAGCCGAGACTGCCGCTGCTTGCGGCGGGACAGTTTATTCAATGCACCGGTGCCGGAACTTTTAAATCGCGGCGTCGTTGGTTTCGCCCGTGCGGATACGGATGATCTGTTCTACCGGGGTGATGAAAATCTTGCCGTCGCCGATCTTGCCGGTATGCGCCGCCTTGACGATGGCGTCCACGGCGGTATCCAGCAGGGAAGAGGTAACCACCACTTCAATCTTTATTTTGGGCAGAAAATCCACCACGTACTCCGCGCCGCGATACAGCTCGGTATGCCCCTTCTGCCGCCCGAAGCCCTTCACCTCGGTCACCGTCAGGCCGCTGACACCGAGTTCGGACAAGGCCTCGCGCACTTCATCCAGCTTGAATGGTTTGATGATGGCTTCAATTTTTTTCATGGCCGCTCCGTTTCATTGTTGCTTCGGGAAAAAGTGTGGTGGCAAGTATAGCTTATTCGCACGCCAAGCTAAAAGCCGTCCTGATAGCGCGCAGTGACAGGATAGCGCCAATCCTTGCCGAAACCGCGGTCAGTGATGCGCACACCGACCGGCGCCTGGCGGCGCTTGTACTCGTTGATGCGGATTAACTTCACCACCCGCCTTACATCGGCCTCGGCATAGCCGCGCGCAATGATTTCCGCGATGGGAAGATTCTTCTCCACGTAGCAGGCCATGATGCCATCGAGCACATCATACGGCGGCAGGCTGTCCTGGTCGGTCTGGTCCGGCTTCAGTTCCGCGCTGGGCGGGCGCGTGATGATGCGCTCGGGAATCACCCTGCCCAGGCTGTTGCGGTAGCTGGCCAGGCGATACACCCAGGTCTTGCTGACATCCTTGAGCACCGCGAAGCCGCCCGCCATGTCGCCATACAGGGTGCAGTAGCCGACGGTCATTTCCGATTTGTTGCCGGTGGTCAGCACCAGCGAACCGAACTTGTTGGACAAGGCCATCAGCAGGTTGCCGCGTATGCGCGCCTGGATGTTTTCTTCGGTAGCGTCCTGCGCCAAGCCTTCGAACTGTTGGCTCAAGGTCGCAAGGTAGGCGTCGAACGCCGGCCTGATATCCAGCACGTCGTAGCGCACGCCGAGTGTCGCGGCCATTTCGCGCGCATCGTCCAGGCTGATCTGCGCGGTGTAGGGCGAAGGCATCATCACCGCGCGCACCTTGCCGGCGCCGAGCGCATCCACCGCCACCGCCAGGGTCAGCGCCGAATCGATGCCACCGGACAGGCCCAGCAGCACGCCGGGGAAATGGTTCTTGCCGATATAGTCCTTCACTCCCAGGCACAGCGCACGATAGATACTGTCCTCATGCCTGAGGGCAGGCATCGCCTTGCCAGCAAGCAATTGTCCGCCACGAATTTCGATCAGCCCCAGCGTCTCCTCAAAGGAAGCGAACTGGTGGGTTAGCTTGCCCTGCGCATCCATGGCGAACGAAGCTCCATCGAACACCAGTTCGTCCTGGCCGCCCACCAGATTGGCATACACCACCGCGAGGCCGGTCTCGCTGGTGCGATCGCGCACAGCCTCATAACGTGACTCCTGTTTGCCGATGTGATAGGGCGAGGCATTCAGCACCAGCAGCACCTGTGCGCCAGCCTCAAGCGCATGCTGTGCCGCATGTTCCTGCCAGATATCGGCGCAGATACCGAGCGCGAACCTGACCCCCTCTATCTCGAATACGCAGGGAGCCGTGCCGCGCGTGAAATACCGTTCCTCGTCAAACACACTGTAATTCGGCAGCGCATGTTTATGGTAGGTGGTGACGATCTTGCCATCGCGCAGCACGGAGGCGGCGTTGTAATGCTTGCCGCCTTTTTCATGCGGATGGCCAACCACCACGGTGACGCCCTGCACTTGCAATGCGAGTTCATGCAACGCGCGGTCGCACGCATGGTAGAAACCATCGCGCAACAACAGGTCCTCAGGCGAATAACCACACAGGCTTAACTCCGGAGTAAGCAGCAGCGTTGCACCTTGCTGTCTGGCCTGTTCGGCACAGGCCAGGATTTTGGCGGCATTGCCGGCCAGGTCGCCAAGTGTGCAATTGATTTGTGCAACCGCGAGTTTCATGCTGTTTTCGGCATAAGATTTTAATGCCTCATCATACCAATGTTTATGACAGGCAACAAAAAGGCGGGCATTGCCCGCCTTTTTGTTGGGGCGATGACTTATTCCGTCACGCGCACTTTCTTCTCATCAATAATCGTGTAGTGAATTTCTACACGGCGATTCTTGGTGCGGCCTGCCTTGGTCTTATTGTCTGCAACAGGTTGTGTTTCACCAAGCCCCTTGGTTTCAATCCGGCCTGCATCAATTCCCTTTTTCACCAGATATGCCTTCACGGATTTGGCGCGTCTTTCAGACAACTTCTGGTTGTAGGCATGTGATCCGGTACTATCTGTATGGCCGTGGACATCCAACCCGGCTTCCGGGTATTTCTTGGCGAATTCCACCACAGGCTGCAATTTTGCATTGGCAGTCGGGCGTAGTTTGGCGGAATCGAAATCAAAGTTTGCGCCTTCAATGGTAACGGGCTTTTGTTCCTTGATGATTCTCCACGATTCCTTGATCTGCGGTACTGGCTCTGGTGCAGGAGGTTCCGGTGTCTTCTCGACAACAGGTTCCGGTGCCTTCACAACAATGGGTTCCGGCGCTTTCACAGCAACAGGTTCAGCTACCGCTACAGGTACGGCTTTTGCTGGGGAACTGAAATGGTAGTTCAATCCGACAGTGAAGTTATCGTTATTAAGCTTCTTGCCATTGGAATCGGCAGTGTGTCCGGTAAACTCGCCCGCAATACTCCAGTTAGGGGCAAATTTATATGCGACTCCCAATCCGCCATGTGTGCCACCGCCATCTATGTTCAGGCTACCATCGCTCCTGCCATTGGCATAACCCAGCTTCGCATAGGGCAACCAGTTGCCTTTGGGCAAACCCAGTTTGAGGTTGAGGCCATAAACGCTGCTGCCATAATCCACAAGACCTGCAACCCCATTTATGGTGCCGCGGCTGCTTTCACGGCTGTTGTGGTCGGCAAAGCCATCCACGCCCAGTAAATAATTGCCTTTGTCCCAGTTGTACCCGCCCTCAAAACCAAAGGTGGTTCCCGATCTGTTATCGACGTTTACGTTAGATAGCGCCCCCCCATTTACGGAAGTCAAGCCGGAGAACGAAGAACGGTTTGCGCCCGCCTTTACGCCAACATAACCACCATCAAACTCACCTGCGCCAGCACTGGACACCGCCAGTAAAGTGGCAGATATGGCAACTCTGATCGTGATTCTTTTCATAGCAACTCCTTAAATAAAGTAAATCCCGCAAAATGAGGAACAAGTAAATGGAACAATTCCATTCCTAACCATTCCCGATTAGGATCCATCCTGATGTGGAGGCGCAGTCTAATCAGAATGCACGCGTCCGTCCATACCTGTCATTAACCAAATGTTGTGGAAAAACAACATGATTTATTTCCGGCAAGGCATACAGTTTATTGCTGGAGCCGGTTAATGCGCTGGCGAGCCTGGCAATGCAACCGGATGAACCAGACGCATGCCGCTGCCAAGGTACTCAATCTGCCTTGTTTTGATGTGTGTTAAGGATTGCTTAAGATTGCCCATCTAAAATGTACGATGTCTTTAAAACGGACTTGGGAATACATGATGAAATCCATATTGACACGGGATGTTCCCGCGCACCCATTTTACTTTTACTGGCTGCTGGCGCTTTCCGCCGCAGTCGTCTTCATCATCTGTACTTGCGCCAGTGAAGCCAGGGCGGAAGGAACGCCGCAAGCCGGCAAGATTGAGAAACGTTCCCACCAGGTATTCGCTGTTGACTTCAACAGCCTGCCATTCGATTTGGCAATTAAAAAAGTAAAGGGTAACGGCCAGCGAAAAATGGCATATTTTACCGACCCGAATTGCGGCTACTGCAAGAAACTGGAAGGCGAGCTAAAGAAAATAGACAATGTCACGCTCTACGTGTTTCTGTACCCGATATTCCCCGGCTCGGGCGAGAAAATAAAATCCGTATGGTGCAGCGCGGACAAGACTGCGGCGTGGGATGATCTGATGCTGAACAGCGTGCAGTTGCCCGCCGGCACATGCGACACGCCCTCGGCAAGAGTGTTGAAGTTGGGCGAAAAACTCAATGTGAATGGCACCCCGACACTGATCTTTAGTGATGGAGTGATAGCTACCGGTTTCCTGGCAGCTCCAGATATGGAAAAGGCGCTGAATGGCAATTCCGGATTTTTCGGCAGCGCCCCCGCTGCAATGAATGAGGCTGTTGATAATAAGCCCAGAGTTTTCCTGACAAAGCTTGAAGTCCAGCAATTTTCGGTTGATCAAAAATTGGTGCATATCCGCATTAGTGATGGAAATAAGGTGCAATGGGATATTCAAGGTAACGGGCTTATCTTCGGGAACAACTTGACACAGGGCAAGCGCGATAGCGGAACATGGCTCATTAACGAGGCCGGCCAGCTTTGCGTCAAGTGGAAAGAAGGATCTACGAATCGCTGTGTGGCATTTTTCCGCGACGGAAAGAAAACTAAAATGGCCGAATCACAAGACCTGGATGGAACCTATGCTGAATTAGTCAGGGAATAAGGTGGGGAGGGTAACGCAGGAGGTTCGCCACTGCAATTCCAGCATCCACAGATGGTTCAGGAATTTCAAGGTTTCCCTTCGTCCTTCGACATTGTTTTTTATCAGGCTTTTGCCCCTGCCGCCAACGCGCGCAGGCGGCTTTGTTCCAGTTGTGCCGCATCCGGCTTGTCCAGCCAGCCGTGCAGGTTGTCCAGCACGATGTCGGTGAGCGCGTGAATCCAATCCGGGCGTTCGTTGAGGCAGGGGATGTAGTGGTATTCGCCGCCGCCCGCGTGCAGAAAATCTTCGCGCACTTCCAGCGCGATCTCCTCCAGTGTTTCCAGGCAGTCCGCGACGAAGCCGGGGCATACCATATCCACGCGCTTCATTTTCTGTTTGCCCAGTTCTTGCAGCGTGGCAGCGGTGTAGGGCTTGAGCCATTCGGCTCTGCCGAAACGTGACTGGAAGGCAACGAGGTATTGCTCCTTGTTCAGCCCCAGTTCTTCCGCAATCAGGCGTGCGCTCTTGTGGCATTCGCAGTGGTAGGGGTCGCCCTTGTCCAGCGTGTAGCGCGGCAGGCCGTGGAAGCTCATCACCAGTTTGTCCGGGCGGCCATGCAGCGTCCAGTAGTCACGGATGTTTTGTGCGGTGGCCTTGATGTAGCCGGGGTGATCGTGGAAGTTCTTGATGGTGCGTAGCTCCGGGATATTGCGCATCTGGAGCAGATCGCTGAATACCGCGTCGCACACGGTGGCGGTGGTGCTGGCGGCATATTGCGGATACAGCGGCGCCAGCAGGATACGCTGGCAATTCTGTGCCTTGAGTTTTGCCAGCACGCCGGGAATGGAAGGGTTGCCGTAGCGCATGGCATAGTCCACCACCACGCCTTTGGTTCTCTCCCCCAGATAGCCTTGCAGCAAATTGGTTTGGCGCTCGGTATGCACCTTCAGCGGCGAGCCTTCTGGCATCCAGATGCTGGCGTATTTTGCGGCGGATTTTTTCGGACGCGTATTGAGGATGATGCCGTTGAGAATCAGCCACCAGATCGGCCTGGGCATTTCCACCACGCGCGGGTCGCCCAGAAATTCGCGCAGATAAGCTTTGACCGCCTGTGGAGTAGGCGCGTCCGGCGTACCGAGATTGACCAGCAGCACGGCGGTTTTGGCCGGAGTGCCGTGGGTATAAGCGGGTTCGGGTTGGTAGGGCATATTCAGTATTTATTGTTTTTGATTCAAAAAACTTCGATTAACCACAGAAGACACGGAATGGCACGGAAAAAGCAGACGGCTGGTTTCTTGGTTTGTCCGTGTATTCCGTGGTCAGACTGCTTTTAAATCCCTCAGTATTGGGAAAGAGCATTACTCAGCAGCTTGGCTGTCACATCCACAATCGGCACGACCTTTTCGTAACTCATGCGCTTGGGGCCGACTACCGCCAGCGTACCGACAACCTGCCCATCGGCGGCATAAGATGCGCTGACCACGCTGCACTCATCCAGGCCGGCCAGGCCCGATTCGTTGCCGACGAAAATATGCACGCCCGGCGCATTGCGGCTGGCATTCAGCAGTTGCAGCAGTTCGGTGCGCTGCTCGAACACGTTGAACAATCCGCGCAACTGGGTCATGTTGGAAGAGAGGTCGTTGATGTGCAGCAGGTTGCGCTCGCCGCTGATAACGTAATCTTCGGTCTTGCGCGCCAGCGCCGCATCGCTCGCCGCCATTGCCGCAGTCATCAGCGCGGTCATGTCGTGATGCAACTGGTGCAGGTCGGCTTGCACGCGCTGGTGGATGTCCTGGAACGCGCAGTCGGCATAATGCTGATTCAGGAAGTTGCCTGCCTCGGTGAGCTGCGACTGGCTATAGTCCTTGTCGGTAAGCAGTACGCGGTTTTCCACCTCGCCGTCCGGCATCACGATAATCAGCAACACCTTTTTTTCCGACAGGCGCAAAAATTCCATCTGGCGCACCATGATGCTGGTGCGTTTCGGCGTTGCCACCACACCCGCGAAATGGGTGAGTTCGGACAGCAGGTTGGAAGCCTGCATCAACAGGCGCGAAGGGTTGTCCGGCTGGAAATGGGACTTCAGTTGCCGGATGCGCGCGTCGTCCAGCGGCTGCACCACCAGCAGCGTATCGATGAACAAGCGGTAACCCAGCGCCGTGGGCACGCGCCCGGCGGAGGTGTGCGGGCTGCTCACCAGACCCATCTCCTCGAGGTCGGCCATCACGTTGCGGATGGTGGCGGAGCTGACTTCCAGCCCGGAGAATTGTTGCAGCGAGCGCGAGCCGACCGGCTGGCCATCGCTGATATAGCGTTCCACCAGGGTCTTGAGCAGGATTTGTGCGCGTTCGTTGAGCATGGTGTGAATTCTAACATTCTTCCGGGGGGAGCTAGCCAGCGGACGTGGCGGCGTTATGGTTAAGCTGTTTTTCTGGAAAAGCCGGGGATATGCCTATGCTGAATTAAATCACATTATTTAGAGGCGCCCTGATGTGTATGGCAAACATTTTTAGCCGATGGTAATAGTCATTTTTGCCGCATGCTTCGGTATAACGGCGCAACGTGGCGAGTGAGGGCGAATGCTTGCGGCTGCCCAGCGAACTTTCGATGCGCGCCAGAGCGGATTGCGCCATTCCCACGCGTGCGGCGACTTCAGCCTGCGTCAGTCCGGTTTGCTTGCGTGCCTGCAACAGGGCATCTAGTGCGAAAATTCGTCTCCGAGTGCATCGTATTTCATGGGTGCGTTATAACTCATATGTTATAAATATCAAGCCGCTTGATGGTGGGGCACAGCGGGTTATTTTTCCTGCCCACGCTCGATGCTGATCCCCACCATGCGGCTACCGCGTATGGCATTCAACTTGGCGACGCTGACCCTTACCCACGGTGCGTTAAAATCTTTGAGCAGGATCTGCGCGATATGTTCGGCCAGTGCTTCGAGCAAGTTGAAGTGGCGGCTTGCAAGCGCATTCTGGATGTTGCGCACGATGTCGGCATAATCCAGCGCATCGTGGATGTCATCGCTCTGGCAGGCGCGGCTATTGGGCATGGCGATCTCCAAATCGAGTTGCAGGGTTTGCGGTATGCGCTTTTCCCATTCGTATACGCCGATTAGCGTATCCACTTTGAGTTCGCGCAGAAAGATGATGTCCATCGCAGTTTGTAAAGAATGGCGTAAAATTCGCCTCTCGCGCATTTTAAGATATTCCCGATGATGACTCTAGCTTTTGTTGTGAGCGCTTACCTGATCGGCTCGGTTTCTTTCGCGGTGTTGATGAGCAAGGCGTTCGACCTGCCTGACCCGCGCACTTACGGTTCGCATAATCCCGGCGCGACCAACGTGCTGCGCAGCGGCAAGAAAGCGGCAGCAGCGTTGACCCTGCTGGGCGATGCGGCGAAGGGCTGGCTGGCGGTGTGGCTGGCGCAGCATTTCATGCCCGGCGACACCACACTTGCCGCGATGGTGGTGTTGGCCGTGTTTTTAGGTCATGCGTTCCCGCTGTTCCTGCGCTTCCAGGGTGGCAAGGGCGTGGCGACCGCCTTGGGTGTGCTGCTGGCGCTGAATGTGTGGCTGGGGTTGGCGGCATTGGTGACGTGGCTATTGGTGGCGCTGGTGTTTCGCATGTCTTCGCTGGCGGCGTTGATGGCGGCGGCGGGCGCGCCGATTTATGCCATGTTGCTGGGCATGCAGCATGAATATGTCTTGGCTTCAGGGTTGATGTCGTTGCTGCTGATCTGGCGGCACAAGAGCAATATTCGGAATTTGCTGGCGGGGAAGGAAAGCAGGATCGGCAGCAAGCAAGGCGGATAAACAGCGATTTGCGAGTGTCGTTTGCTCGCTTAGTCGCATGACTATAACCAATAACTTGCCAGCGTCTTTTGCTGGCTTGGCCAGATGGCTGGTAGTTCTATCAGTAGTTCACTCAATGACAGATTCTTATGTTGCAGCATTTATCTCCTGCAAATCCCACCTCGGCTTCACGTTGAAGCGGTAATCGAATTTCCCTTCCTGCTGTTGCAAACGCAACGCGCCTGCGAAGGCGATCATCGCGCCGTTGTCGGTGCAAAATTCCAGATCTGGATAGAATACGTGGAAGCCGTATTTATCTGCTGCCTGATTGAGTTGCGCGCGCAATTGCTGGTTTGCGCCTACCCCACCGGCAACTACCAGTTGATTTAACCCGGTCTGCTTGAGTGCGGCCAATGACTTGCTGACCAGCACGCCCACAATGGCTTCCTGCGTCGCATGGGCGATATCGGCCCTCGTCTGCTCATCTAATGTCTTCTGTTCGTCCGGGGTGTGTTGGCGTGTCAGGGTGAGTACGGCGGTCTTTAGCCCGCTGAAGCTGAAATCCAGATCGCCGCTATGCAGCATGGGGCGCGGCAACTTGAAGCGTCCCGCTTGCCCGTGTTGTGCCAGTTTGGAAAGAAACACGCCGCCGGGATAGTCCAGGCCGAGCAGCTTGGCGCTCTTGTCGAAGGCCTCGCCCGCTGCGTCGTCGACTGTTTCGCCCAGCAAGGTGTATTGGCCCACTCCATCCACGCGCATGAGTTGGGTGTGTCCGCCGGATACGAGGAGTGCGACGAAAGGAAATTGCGGTGCGGGGTCGGAGAGTAGGGGCGAGAGCAAATGCCCTTCCATGTGATGGATGCCGATGGTGGGGATGGCGAGGGCATAAGCCAGCGAGCAGGCGACGCTCGCGCCCACCAATAATGCGCCGGACAGGCCGGGGCCTTTTGTGTAGGCGATGGCGTCCACGTCCTGCAAGCGGCAACCGGCTTCCTGTACTGCCGCACGGATCAGTGGTAGCACGTGGCGAATATGGTCGCGTGATGCCAGTTCGGGCACCACGCCGCCGTATTCGTTGTGCATGGCGACTTGGGAGTGCAGTGCGTGCGCCAGCAAGCCGCATTCACTGTGATATAGCGCGATACCTGTCTCGTCGCAGGAGGATTCAATACCTAAAATTAATTTCATGATGAGAGTGCCTTAACTTTCATACGATCAAACCAAATGAGCATTGTACGATTTTGTGTGGTTTCAATCGGGTTTGTGCGGGCATGTGTAAATATATTGTAAGAACACCCCATGAAATAATTCATAAAAAAATCGAATAGTGTTTGACTGATTCTCCGTGCTTTGCTATAGTCTCACTCCTCCTGACGCGGGGTGGAGCAGTCTGGCAGCTCGTCGGGCTCATAACCCGAAGGTCGTAGGTTCAAATCCTGCCCCCGCAACCACGAAGTTTATAGCGACGCAAGAAGCTTTGGAATTCGTAAGAATGTCAGCCGTTCTTTAAAAGTTTACAGACAACCGACGAGTGTGGGTATGTGCGTTGGGGTATTGAGATTGCGTGGTTTAGGCCGTGTAATTTTGATGACTCAAGACATATAAAGCAGTAACTCACACGAAGTCGA
>JAQTOM010000075.1 GCA_028713345.1 Gallionellaceae bacterium
ACACGCAAGCACAGCTAAATGGCGTGGCAAGGAAGCTAAATGAACGTCCAAGGAAGACGCTAAACTATGAAACACCGGCTGAACGATTTAACCAACTTGTTGCATCGACGGGTTGAATCCGCACCGAGGAGAAGACGTTCAGAGAGCATGACCCTGAACTTCTGTTTCGTATCGATTGCAGCCGGTCTAGGACAAACGGCCACAAATGCTAGAGCAATCGTGAGTGCTTGGAAGCCATGCAGGGTGAGTTTCACGCTAAACCAGCAGAATCCCCACGACCACCTTGCGGTCTTCGCCCAACAGGATGTTGTAGGTGCGGCAGGCGGCGGGAGTGTTCATGAATTCTACGCCGATGCCCGCAGCGATGAGCGCCTGATACAGGTGCGGGTGCGGGAAGCGCTGTTGCGCACCGGTGCCGAGCAGCAGCACGTCCGGCCTGAGATCGAGAAAATAGGCGAAGTGCGCCTCGTTCAATGCCTCGAATCCCTGCGGCTGCCAGTCGGTGCATACCTGTTCCGGCGTAACCACGATGGGGTGCTCGAAGCGCTGGCCGCTGACCGCGACATAGCCCGCGCCGTGGGCGGTGAAAACCTTTTGTGCCGTTACGTTGGAAAGATGCAGTTTCAAGCGGAGTCTCCATTTGCCGCAAAGGGCGTGCTCGGATAGAATTGCGGCCTTTGCAGCCCGTGATTTCAAGGGGCGTAAGCGCATGTCTCCGGCGCTTTCCGTTCCTGGCGGATTCTACCATCCGGCGGATGAATGCCACAGTCCTGAACCACATGAAATTCCAGGCCAGATTGAGAGAGCCAATTGAAACGACCCAAAACCGCCAATGCGGAAACCGTGCAGCCGGTGCTGAAATCCGCCAAGCTCGCCAATGTCTGCTACGACATCCGCGGCCCGGTGATGGCGCGCGCCAAGCAGATGGAAGAGGACGGCCACCGCATCATCAAGCTGAATATCGGCAACCTCGCTTCGTTCGGCTTTGAAGCGCCGGAGGAAATCCAGCAGGACATGATCCGCAATCTGCCCAACTCGGCGGGCTATTCGGATTCCAAGGGCATCTTCGCCGCACGCAAGGCGATCATGCACTACGCCCAGCAGAAGAGCATCGCCGGAGTGGGGCTGGAAGATATTTACATCGGCAACGGCGCATCCGAGTTGATCGTGATGTCCATGCAGGGGCTGCTCAATACCGGCGATGAAGTGCTGGTCCCGGCGCCGGACTATCCGCTGTGGACGGCTGCGGTCACGCTGGCGGGCGGCACGCCATGCCACTACCTGTGCGACGAGCAGAGCGGCTGGCTGCCCGACCTGGCCGACATGCGCAGCAAGATCACACCGAACACCCGCGCCATTGTCGTCATCAATCCGAATAACCCGACCGGTGCGCTGTATCCTGAGGAAGTGCTGCGCGAGATCATCGGGATCGCGCGCCAGAACAACCTCATCGTGTTCGCCGATGAGATCTACGACAAGGTGCTGTACGACGGCGCGACGCATACTTCGATGGCATCGCTGGCCGACGACATCCTGTTCGTCACCTTCAACGGCCTGTCCAAAAATTATCGCTGCTGCGGCTACCGCGCGGGCTGGATGATCGTGTCGGGCGAGAAGAAACACGCGCAGGATTACATAGACGGCCTGACCATACTCGCCTCGATGCGCCTGTGTTCCAACGTGCCGGGACAGTATGCCATCCAGACCGCGCTGGGCGGCTACCAGAGCATCAACGATCTGGTCGCGCCCGCCGGGCGGCTGTGCAAGCAGCGCGATCTCGCGCATAAATTGCTCACCGCCATTCCCGGCGTGACCTGCGTCAAGCCGAAAGCTGCGCTGTATTTATTCCCGCGTCTTGATCCGGTGATGTACCCGATCGAGGACGACCAGAAATTCATTCTCGAATTGCTGGAAACCGAGAAGGTGCTGGTGGTACAGGGCAGCGGCTTCAACTGGCCGCACCCCGACCATTTCCGCGTGGTATTCCTGCCCAACATGGATGACCTCACCGAGGCGATAGGGCGCATCGCGCGCTTTCTGGAGTATTACCGCAAAAGATACGGCGCTAATTAACAACATTGTAGGAGCCAGATTTATCGGGCGATTTAATCGCGCAACAAGTTGCGCTCCTACCGGGAAATTTGGATTAACGGAAAAATTATGAAGCCAATCAACGTAGGACTGTTAGGCATCGGCACCGTGGGCGGCGGCGCCTTCACCGTGCTGGCGCGCAATGCCGAAGAAATCACGCGCCGCGCCGGACGGCCCATCCGCATCACGGTGGTGGCGGACAAGAATATGGAGCTTGCCAACAAGGTCACCCAAGGCGCTTGCCGCGTGACCGACGACGCATTCTCCGTGGTGAACGACCCAGAAATCGACATCGTGATCGAGCTGATCGGCGGCTATGGCGTGGCCAAGGAGCTGGTGCTGAAAGCCATCGCCAACGGCAAGCACGTGGTCACCGCCAACAAGGCGCTGCTCGCGACGCACGGCAACGAGATATTCAAGGCCGCGCAGGACAAGGGCGTGATGGTCGCGTTCGAGGCGGCGGTGGCGGGCGGCATTCCCATCATCAAGGCGGTGCGCGAGGGCCTGAGCGCCAACCGCATCGAATGGATCGCGGGCATCATCAACGGCACCACCAACTTCATCCTGTCCGAGATGCGCGACAAGGGGCTGAGTTTTGATGCGGTGCTGAAAGAGGCGCAGCGCCTGGGTTATGCCGAGGCCGACCCGACTTTCGATATCGAAGGCGTGGATGCGGCGCACAAGATCACCATCCTGTCCGCGCTGGCGTTCGGCACCCCGATGCAGTTCGACAAGGCCTATATCGAGGGCATCGCCAGACTGGATGCGTCAGACATCAAGTATGCCGAACAGCTCGGCTACCGGATTAAATTATTGGGCATTACGCGGCGCACGCCGGACGGCGTCGAGCTGCGCGTGCATCCCACGCTGATTCCCGCCAAGCGCCTGATCGCCAATGTGGAAGGCGCGATGAACGCGGTGCTGGTGCAGGGCGATGCGGTAGGCGCCACGCTGTACTACGGCAAAGGCGCGGGCGCAGAACCCACCGCCAGCGCGGTGATTGCCGACCTGGTGGACGTGACGCGCATGCACACCGCCGATCCGGAAAATCGCGTGCCGCATCTGGCGTTCCAGCCCGACCAGTTGGCCGACCTGCCCATCCTGCCTATGGATGAAGTGCAGACCTGCTATTACCTGCGCCTGCGCGTGCAGGACGAACCGGGCGTGCTGGCCGACATCACGCGCGTGCTGGCCGACGAAAAAATTTCGATCGACGCCATGATCCAGAAGGAGCCGGGTGAAGGCGAATACGAAGCGGACCTGGTTTTGCTCACCCATTTGACGCGCGAGAAGCGCACTAATGCGGCTATTGCCAGACTGGAAAAGCTGCTAGTGGTGAAAGGCA
This sequence comes from Gallionellaceae bacterium, assembly GCA_028713345.1. Taxonomy (GTDB): domain Bacteria; phylum Pseudomonadota; class Gammaproteobacteria; order Burkholderiales; family Gallionellaceae; genus JAQTOM01. Next base: position 3,437 of record JAQTOM010000075.1, read on the forward strand.
AGGTAACGCGCATCCGCATGGAAGGGCTGGGGAAATAACGTGCGCTACATCTCCACACGCGGCAACACCCCCGCCAAGACCTTCACCGAAATCCTGCTCGGCGGCCTCGCACCCGATGGCGGGCTGTACTTGCCGGAGCAATACCCGCAGGTAAGCCGTGCCGAGCTGGATGCCTGGCGCAATCTTTCCTACGCCGACCTGGCCTTCGCGGTGCTGTCGAAGTTCATTACCGATATTCCGGCAGGCGACTTGAAGCGCATCATCAACAAGACCTATACGCCGCAAATCTATTGCCATCCCCGTAGCGGCAGCGATGCGAACGACATCACGCCGCTGCGCACGCTGGAGCCGGGCGTGCATATCCTGGAGCTGTCCAACGGCCCGACGCTGGCGTTCAAGGACATGGCCATGCAGTTGCTGGGCAACCTGTTCGAGTATGCGCTGGCCAAGCAGCACGAAGAGCTGAACATACTCGGCGCGACTTCCGGCGACACCGGTTCCGCCGCTGAGTACGCCATGCGCGGCAAGCGCGGCATCCGCGTGTTCATGCTGTCGCCGCATGGCAAGATGAGCGCGTTCCAGCGCGCGCAGATGTATTCTCTGCAAGACCCCAACATCTTCAACATCGCCATACGCGGCGTGTTCGACGAGGCGCAGGACATCGTCAAGGCGGTGTCCAACGACCACGCCTTCAAGGCGAAATACAAGATCGGCACGGTCAATTCCATCAACTGGGCGCGCGTCTCGGCGCAAATTGTTTACTACTTCAAGGGCTACTTTGCCGCGACCCAATCCAACGATGAGCAGGTGGCGTTCTCGGTGCCGTCCGGCAATTTCGGCAACATCTGCGCCGGACACATCGCGCGCATGATGGGCTTGCCCATCGGCCAGCTGATCCTCGCCACCAACGAGAACGATGTGCTGGACGAATTTTTCCGCACCGGCGTGTACCGTCCGCGCGGCACGGATCATACCTATGAGACCAGCAGCCCATCGATGGACATTTCCAAGGCGAGCAACTTCGAGCGCTTCGTGTTCGACCTGGTCGGGCGCGATGCAGCCAAGGTGCGCGAGTTCTGGGGCAAGGTGGAATCAGGAGGCGCGTTCGGCATCAAGGGCACGCCGTACTGGGATGTGCTGCCGCAATTCCATTTCGCCTCCGGCAAGAGCTCGCATCAAGACCGCCTGAAGACCATACGCGAACTGTGGGAAGAATACGGCGTGATGGTGGACACCCACACCGCCGACGGCATCAAAGTCGGGCTGGAGCAACGCCGTCCCGGCCTGCCGCTGATCTGCCTGGAGACCGCGCAGCCCGCCAAGTTTGAAGATACCATCCGCGAAGCGCTGGGGCGCGGACCGGTGCGCCCCGCCGCGCTGGCGGGTATCGAGAATCTGCCGCAACGCGTGACGGTGATGGGTGTCGATGTCCAGGCGGTGCAGGACTTCATCAGGCAACACGCAGCAGACTGATTTCGTACAATGAGCGGCGTGGATCACCAGACATTCTGGAATGAACGCTATAGCCAGGCAGGGGAGGACTACCTGTTCGGCGCAGAACCCAACCGCTTTCTCTCCGAACAACTACATCACTTTCACCCCGGCATGCGCGTGTTGTCGGTGGCCGATGGCGAGGGGCGCAACGGCACATGGCTGGCGCAGCAGGGCATGGAAGTCACCGCGCTGGAAATCTCACCGGTGGCTCTGGCAAAGGCACAACGGCTGGCTGCCTCGCACCGGGTGGAAATAAATTTCGTGCAGGCGGATGCGCTAACCTGGCAATGGCCGGATGCAGTATACGATGCGGTCGTGGCCATTTTCATTCAGTTCGCCGCGCCTGCCGAACGCGAGCGATTATTTGCCAACATCAGGCATAGCCTCAGACCCGGCGGGCTGTTATTGCTGCAAGGCTACACTCCGCGCCAGATTGAGTACCGCACCGGCGGCCCGCCAACTGCTGAGAATATGTACAACACAACCATGCTGCGTGATGCCTTCGCCGATATGGAAATTTTGCACCTGCGTGAGCATGATGATTTCATCAGTGAAGGAACGGGGCATCACGGCATGTCGGCATTGATTGACCTGGTGGCGGCACAACCGGGTTTATAAATGGCCGGTTGCGCTAAACATACCAAACCGGGGAGCTACTGGTTAACACCCATATGTGACAGCCGATGCGGGGCTTCCCGGGTTTTTCCATTACAATTCGCACATGACTGAATTCTTTGCACTCGTTCCGGCCGCCGGTTCCGGCTTGCGCATGGGAGGCGAGCTACCCAAGCAATACCTGGCGCTGGCCGGCAGGCCGATGATCTATCATGCCCTTGCCGCCTTGTGCGCCAGTGCCGAGATCGGCACGGTATTCGTGGTGCTCGCACCGGATGATGCTCATTGGCAGCGTTATGACTGGTCGCCTTTCGGCGCCAAGTTGCAGCCGCTGTTTTGCGGCGGGGCGACGCGCGCGGAAAGCGTGCGCAACGGCCTGCTGGCCTCAGAACTGGAGCCGGAGGATTGGGTGCTGGTGCACGATGCCGCGCGCCCCTGTTTAAGCCAGGCGCAGCTTGCAAAGTTGATTGCCGAGCTGCGCGACGACGAGGTAGGCGGCCTCCTGGCCGTGCCGGTGGCGGACACCCTGAAGCGCGCCGACGCCACGCAGCGCATCACAAAAACCGAGGATCGTGAAGGGTTGTGGCAGGCGCAGACACCGCAGATGTTCCGTGCCGGGTTGCTGCTGCAGGCGCTGCAACAGGCGCGGAGCGTTACCGACGAGGCTTCTGCGGTGGAGGCTCTGGGATTGAAACCGAAATTGGTGGCGAGCGAATCCGCCAACTTCAAGGTGACTTATGCGCAGGACATGAGGCTGGCGGAGTTGTTGTTGAAAGAAAAATAAATAAACGATGTCCCCTCCCCCTTGCAGGGGGAGGGTTGGGGAGGGGGTAGAATTTTGCGGTTTGCAACGTATTCAACCCCCATCCTAACCTTCCCCCCGCGAGGGGGAAGGGATAGTCGGATGATGTTTGGATGAACAGTAGTTCCATCACGGGAGCAATATGCGTATAGGGCAGGGTTTTGATGTCCACCAATTGGTCAAGGGGCGCAAGCTGATTATCGGCGGCGTGGAGATTCCTTATGAGAAAGGGTTGCTCGGGCATTCCGATGCCGACGTGCTGCTGCACGCCATCTGCGATGCGCTGCTGGGTGCGGCGGCGCTGGGCGACATCGGTCGCCACTTCGCCGATAGCGATGCCAGGTACAAGAATATCGACAGCCGCATCCTGCTGCGTGAAGTCGCGCGCATGGTGACGAACAAAGGGTTCCACATCGGCAACGTGGATGCCACCCTCATCGCGCAGGCGCCGAAGATGGCGCCGCATATCGAGAAGATGGTGGAGAACATCGCCGCCGACCTGGGGGTGGCGATGAATGCCGTGAACGTGAAAGCGACCACCACGGAAGGACTTGGCTACACCGGGCGCGGCGAGGGCATTGCGGCGCAGGCGGTGGCGTTGCTGTTGGTCTGATGATGCGTGTACTGGCGCTGGAAACTTCCACCGAATACTGCTCCGTCGCGTTGTGGCAGGACGGCAATGTCAGCAGCCGCTGCGAACTGGTCGGGCAAAAACATTCCGAGATACTGATTGAAATGCTGGATGGTTTGTTGCGCGAGGCGGGAGTGAAGCTGGCGCAACTCGACGGCATCGCCTTCGGCGCTGGCCCCGGCTCATTCACCGGCGTGCGCATCGCCTGCGGTGTGGCGCAGGGGCTGGCGCTGGGCGCAGACTTGCCGGTGGCGGGGGTGTGCACCTTGCAGGCGCTGGCGCAAGCTTCCGGCCACGACAAAGTGATCGCCGCGCTGGATGCGCGCATGGGCGAGACATACCACGCCGCCTATGAGAAACGGGCAGGCGCATGGGTGACGATAGGTGAACCGATATTTTGCCTGCCGCAGGCTGCACCTGATGTGGCGGGGCATGGCTGGTTCGGTGCGGGCAGCGGTTTCGCCGCGTATGGTACGGCCTTGAATGAGCGCTATGCCGGGCAACTTGCGGGCATGGATGGACAGGCAGCGCCCCAGGCCAGCGCCATTGCGGAACTGGCAGCGGCACAATTTGCCGCAGGACGCGGGGTGGATGCGGCGCAGGCCATGCCGGTTTATTTGCGCGACAAGGTGGCGCTGAAAACCAGCGAGCGATGAAGCCGGAATTACGCGAGATGAACCCGGCGGATGTGGATGCGATCGTGCGCATCGAGCAATGCGTGCACGCCCACCCGTGGACGCGCGGCAATTTTACGGATGCGCTCAAAAGCGATTGCTTCTGCAAGGTGTATGAAGCGGATGGCGAGATGCTGGGCTATGTGGTGCTGATGCCGGCGGTGGACGAAATGCAACTGCTCAATATCGCCATCGCCGCCGGACATCGGCGCGAGGGACTGGGGCGCAAGCTGCTGGGCGAGTCCATGGAAATGGCACGCGGCCTGAACATGCGGCGCATGCTGCTGGAAGTGCGCCCCTCCAATATAGCGGCGCTTGGGTTGTACCGCGCAGCCGGATTTCGTGAGATCGGTTTGCGGCGCGGCTACTATCCCGTCGCTACACCCGCAAGGGGTACGCCGCCAGACACTCACCCTGCGGGCGGTCTTGGCGCAGACAATGTGCGGGAAGATGCAATCGTGATGGAATGCGATTTAGCTTGAAGGTAAAACCATGAACTGTTTCCCTCTCCCACTTGTGGGAGAGGGGTTAGGGGAGAGGGAGTGAACCTCCTGACCAGAGCCAAGGTATTGCGGACTGAGCAAACAATGGTCGAGCAGCGGCTGTGGTATCACTTGCGCGCGCATCGCTTCATGAGGCTAAAATTCAAGCGGCAGAAACCGATAGGCCGCTACATTGTGGATTTCGTTTGTTTGGAGTGCCGTCTGATTATCGAGATTGATGGCGGACAGCATACCGAACAGACTGAGTATGACCAGACGAGGGATGCATGGCTGCGAAGCGAGGGATATACGGTATTGAGATTCTGGAACAATGAAGTGTTGCAGCAAATGGAGGGTGTTTTGGAGCGGATAAGGATTGCAGCCTTCCCCTCTCCCCTAGCCCCTCTCCCACAAGTGGGAGAGGGGAACTGATATGGACAGGCGAGAGGCAGTTCTACGTGAACTTAACCTGCATCCACTGTGGAAGCAGCGGGAATCGGTTGTATCCGCTCCCGTGCAAGTAGTTGAGGCGCTTGAGCAGAAAGTCGAGGCGGCTCCAAACAAGAGCCGCGAACAGCTCATCGGCGAAC
>JAQTOM010000076.1 GCA_028713345.1 Gallionellaceae bacterium
CGAAAGCAGTGAGCCGCTGGTCATTATCCGGCGCGGCTTCCATACCTTGAAGGGAAGCGGACGCATGGTGGGATTGACTGACCTGGCCGAGGTGGCGTGGGCGGTCGAGCGGGCAATGAACAAGTGGTTGCAGGGGAGCAAGACCATCACCCCCGGCTTGCTGAAATTCATACTGGATAGCGAAACGGCATTCAAGGGCTGGGTTGACTCACTGCGCGCGCATGGCAGCACACAGGTTGAGGCAAGTGAATTGGTAAGCGCCGCGCAGCAGATTGAGGCCGGCAGGGAGGCAACACCAACCGCACAACCCGAGGGGTCGGTTACCACCGTTGTGCCATACGGGGTTATCACCTGCAAACCGCCGGAAGTTCCCGTTGCTGTTCCGGCAGAAGTGCCTGCCGCCATCGTTGCACCAAAGGCAGAACCGGAACTGCCTCCATCAATGGCGCTTTCTCCCGCTCAACTTGGTATCGCCATGGAAGAGATGGCGCAGCATGCTGCCGCGCTGGATGATATGAACCTGGCAATACGCAATCGCCAGGAACCGCAGGCGTGTCCGGAGCTGGTTGGGCAATTGCATGCTGACAGGAAGGGGGCGGCCAAACAGGCGGAAGCATTTCAAGCCGAACCGGAGGTTGCCGCCCCGGAAATTCAGGTTCCACAAGGACAGGCCAGAGTTGTACGGCGCGCCCGGCCTGCTGAAGAAGAGCTGGTGGCGCGTGATGACGTGGACGAACATCTGTTGCCGATCTTTCTGGAAGAAGCCAACGACCTGTTTTCTAAGATTGGCGGCGATATGCGCGCCTGGTTTGAGCAGCCGGATGAGAAGGCGCTCGGACGCAGTCTGCAACGCGGCCTGCACACCCTGAAAGGCAGTGCGCGCATGGCGGGCGTGATGCATTTGGGAGAGTTGACCCACCGCATGGAAGAGCGGGTGGTTCAAGCCATGGCGCAAGGGCAGTATGACGCGGCCTCGCTGGAAGAAGTGGAAGATTACTTTGACCGTATTGGCAATGCGCTGGAACAGTTGCGCAGCGGCAAACCGGTTGCTGACCAGTCCGCAGCCGGAGCGGCTGCTGCGCATGGCATCACCCGGCATTCCCATCCGGCACCGGAGGCTGGCGCGGAACGCGCACTGCCTGCCGCCATGATGCGCATACCTTCCGGGACAGTGGATATACTGGTGAATGAATCCGGCGAAATCAGTGTGACGCGGTCACACATCGAGACCGAATTGCGCGGCATCAAGGCTGACATGCTGGAACTGACCGGCAGCATGAACCGCTTGCGCGAACAGTTGCGCGAGATCGAGATCCAGGCTGAAGCCCAAATGCAGGCGCGTGTGCCGCTTTCCGGCGACACGGCAGGGAAATTCGACCCCCTGGAATTTGACCGTTTTACCCGCTTGCAGGAATTGACGCGTTTCATGAATGAGAGCGTGCATGACGTGTTGACGGTGCAACAAACCCTGCTGAAAAACCTGGATGAGGCATTCACCGCGCTTTCGGCGCAAAAACACATCAATCGCGATTTGCAGCAAAACCTGATGGCGCTCCGCATGGTGCCATTCGACAATATCAGTGAACGGCTGCATCGCACTGTCCGTCAGACTTGCAAGGAACTGAACAAGAAAGCCATCCTGGAATTGCGCGGCGCTACAGTAGAGCTGGATCGCAGTGTGCTGGACAGGATGACGGCGCCACTGGAGCACATGTTGCGCAACGCTATCGCGCACGGAGTGGAAAACCAGCAACAGCGCGAACACGCGGGCAAACCACCAACCGGAATCATTAGCCTGTCGGTACGCCAGGAAAGTAACGAGGTGATATTCGAGTTCAGCGATGACGGCGCCGGCATAAATCTGCTACGCCTGCGCCAGAGAGCAATGGAATCCGGCATTCTTCAGATGGACGAGAAGGTGAGCGATGAACAGGTCATGCAGCTGATTTTTACGTCTGGCTTGACTACTGCGGCCGTGGTGACAGAAGTATCCGGGCGCGGCGTGGGCATGGATGTGGTGCATAGCGAAGTTATCGCGCTCGGCGGGCGGATCGAAGTATCCTCGAAGCGGGGAAAAGGGACGCATTTTATTATTCATCTTCCGCTCACCATGGTGGCAGCCCAGGCCTTGCTGGTACGTGCCGGACAAGCTGTTTATGTTATTCCATCGAGTATGGTCGAGCAGGTGCAGCAGGTAAAATCCGGGGTGCTGGAAGACATTTACCGTCAAGGCCAGGTTGAGTGGAAAGGTAATCCATACCCGTTGCATTACCTGCCGCACCTGCTCGGGAGTGAGGAATGCGTACCGGAAAGCCATCCATATAACCGGGTATTGCTGTTACGCGGCGGCAAGCAAAGGCTGGCAGTGCATGTGGATGAACTGATCGGCAGCCAGGAGGTGGTGGTCAAGAGCCTGGGTCCGCAATTGGCGCACCTCCCCGGCATTGCCGGGGCGACTGTATTGGGTAACGGCAGCGTGGTATTAATTCTTAACCCGGTGCTTTTGGCGCAACGGGTTTCAGGCGCACACAAGGCCGCTGCCGCAGGGCCGGTACATCCCGCACACAGCAAGCCGATGGTGATGGTAGTGGACGATTCGCTCACCGTGCGCAAGATTACCAGCCGCCTGCTTGAACGCGCCGGATACGAGGCGGTAACCGCCAAGGACGGTGTGGACGCACTGGAACAACTGGGCGAAATTTCTCCCGCGCTGCTGCTGCTGGATATCGAGATGCCGCGCATGGATGGTTTCGAGCTAACGCAGCGCCTGCGCAGCGACCCCAAGACCCGGCACCTGCCCATCATTATCATCACCTCGCGCATCGCCGAAAAACACCGCGACTACGCGCAGGAGCTGGGTGTCAATGCCTATCTCGGCAAGCCGTACCAGGAAGAAGAACTGCTCCGTCTCATTGCCGGTTTTGCAGCTGTTCCTTAGCTGCCGCCCAAGATAACTTCGGGAAGATTTTTCATTTTGCATCCCCCGCGAAATCCGCTTCGCGCCACCTGGTCACGGTGTAGCGCGAAAGCTTTACCCCCTCCGCCCAGAAATCCCCCGGCAGCCCGGCCTTGTTCTTGAGTGATGCGAGAAACCGGCGCGGCTGTGAAAAATGCTCCCATACCTGCGGCAGGTAGGTGCTGCGGTATGGGCCGTACTCAAGTATTACGCCATCCACGCCGGGGCGCAGTTGTGCCAGCGCATCGGCCTCATCATGAAAATTCATCGGCTGGACGGGAGATAGCAGCGAGATTTCGATTTCAGTGATATCGAGTTCTGCCTGGCTCAATGGAGGAAAACGCGGATCGTGCAAGGCTGCGGCTACGGCATTGTGCTTCACGTCGGCGAGCAAGGGACGGTATGCCTGTAGCGAGCCGATACAGCCGCGCAGTTCGCCGCCCTGGGTGAGGGTGACAAAACATGCGCCCTGTTCGGCGAGCCAGGGCGCGGATTCGTCTGCCACACGCGGAATGTTCAACGCGCTGGAAATTGCCGCGCGTGCAATGGGCAAAAGCACTCTGCCCCGTTCATCCGGCATGTCAGGCATCCTGAGCAAATGCGAATGCGGCATAGCCCACCACGCCGTCGCGCGTTCCTGCGGTATCACCGGAGTTGCGCGAGTCGAGCAGATGCGGCGCAAGGTGGTGATGGCGCGCAGCCAGAAGCAGGCCATTGATCGGTGTGCCGCCGCAGGCCTGCTCGTGCGAGATGGGGTGCTGCGGGTCGAGTATGCTCTGCACGGTAGCGCTATCCACCTGTTTTGCGACATCATAGGGCAGGTAATGGGAAAGGTCGGAGCTGACCACGATCAGGGTCTCCTCGCCGCCCCACAGCAACTCCAGCACTTCGGCCACTTCTTGCGGCGTGGCCATGCCCACCGCCAGCGGCAGCAGTTTGAAGTCGGGCAGCAATGCCTGCAGGAAAGGCAGTTGCACCTCCAGCGAGTGTTCCATGGCATGCGCATGCGGGTTGACGGTGACTTGCGGCAGATGGGCGATGGCCTGCGCGGCTTCCGCATCCACCTGAACGATGCCGAGCGGTGTGGCAAAAGCATCCACACCCGGCAGCGCCAAGCCGCGCACCGCGACACGGTGGGTGGGGCCGAGCAGCACCACACGCCGGATGCGTGCGGCGATATTTTTCAGTGCGGTATAGGCACTGGCGGCAACCGGCCCGGAATAAACATAGCCCGCATGCGGCGCAATCAGTGCCTTGGGAACGAGCTCACACGGTTTTGCCGCAGCCAGCATGGCGTGCACATCACGTGCCAATATGTCCGGCTCGGCGGGGTAGAACATACCGGCAACGGCAGGGGGGCGAATATTTTGCATGGCAATCTCCGAATACCAACAGTTACAATTAACGGGGGGCGCTGAGGCTGTAATCAAGAGTAATTCAAATCATCAGGCGCTCATTGATGTCGCGCAGTAATTTGTTGCTATACATTCTCGCCCGTCAGCGCAAAAACTTGTCGCTCAGTTCGACCAGGCTGATGACGATCTCAAAAATGATCAGGCCGATCACGTACCATTCCAGCTTGTGCAGCTGCTTGTTGTCCCACACATCGGCCAGCGTCTGCGCGGTGTCCGAGATCAAGCCGAGTTTGCGGTCCAGCGCCGATTGGCGTTCCATCAGCTCGAACTCGTCTTCCAGGCTGGCATACAGGCCTTCGAGATGCGGGAAGTCCCACAGTGTTTCCGGCTTGTCGCCGATCTCGGCGCGCCCCACCATGCGGTGCTCGATCAGCAGCATGGAGCCGATCTTGGACAGCAGCTGTCTGGAACCGGCGCTCACCTTGCCATGCGTGGCCAGTTCCTGCGCCAGCGGCTCGATCTTGTCGAATTCGCCCGCGACTTTTTTCTCATACAGCGTGAGCACCAGATTCTTGCTCAGCGCATCGGCGATGACCTGCAATTTCTCCAGCGACATCTCATCCAGCGAAACCGCACCGCTCTGCACACCGATGCTGCTCTTGCCGCAGTGGATTTCCAGCTCCTCGATCTCCGGCGCCGGATAAGCATTGGTCAGCAGCGGCTTGAGTGTTTCGATGAATTTCACTTCATTCGGACTCTTCACCCCGAACAGCACCACCACGCCGTAACGGAACAACACGGCAATGCCGCCCTCGCTATCCACCTCCAGCGTCAGCGGCGTGGTAGCCAGGCAATCGGCGATCTTGAACAGTTTCAGGTCCAGCCGGTCGCCCAGCAGCAGCGCCCGCGCTTTCAAGTCCTGCCGGTTTTTTAATTGGAGTTCCATGGGTAAGTTCAGCTTGCTTTAACCCAAGCCCGTTTCCTAAGACCCCGTCACACTTTCTTCAAGTATTCGGGTTTCAGGCGCAGGCCCTTGATCTTGTCCGAGTTGCCCTCGACCGCCTCGTCGCCGGAACCGATGCGGATATTCTTGATCACCGTGCCTCGTTTCAACGGAACGGAAGAACCTTTCACCTTCAGATCCTTGATGACTGTCACCGAGTCGCCATCGCTCAGTAGGTTGCCGTTGCTGTCTCGTACATCCATTTAATTTCTCCTTGTAAGTATTCAAAAACATGCCGCGCCAGTATAAATCATGTGCCAGTAGTTTTTTTGTTTTCGGCTTCCCCGGCTTGCAAATCAAGCGTCATCGACTCATGAATATGCAGCCAATCTAGCCGGCCGCAATGCCCAGTTCCGCATACAGCTTGCCGATCAGGGCGCGCAACTCGCTTACCTCCGCTTCCAGTTTGGCGACGTTGGCCTTGAGCGCGGCGATCTCGCCCACCGTCACATCGCCCGGCGGGCTGGCGGATACTGCGGCAGCCTGTTCTTCGATGGCAGGCGCACCGGAGAGCAGGTGTACCCAGCGGTTCTCGCGTGCGCCGGGCTGGCGCGGCAGTTCCACCACCAGAGCGCCCGCCCCGCGCTCTGCCAGCTCCACCAGAAAACTCTCCACGGAAGAGATGTCGGCGAATTTGTGCAGGCGTTCGCTATTGATGCGCAACTCACCCGCCGTCTGCGGCCCGCGCAACATCAGGGCGGCCAGCAACGCCGTGGACTGCGCGGGAATGTGCAACACCCGTTCGATGTTGTGCGCATAACGCGCCACCCGCCCGCCGCTCGACTCCACCACCAGCGCCAGAAACTTCAGGCTATCCAGCGCCGCCTGCACCTCGGATTCGGAAGCCTCGATGATAGGATCGCGGCTGGTCTTCTGATTGCACCCCGCCGCCAGCGCATTCAGCGTCAGCGGGTAAGTATCCGGCACCGTGCGCTGCTTCTCGGCCAGCACCCCGAGCACGCGGGTTTCGAGGAGGGAGAGGACGGGGAGTGTGGTGGTCATGGTTGCTTAGCTGGCTGAATGGATTTTGTTTGGCGTATTGAGTTTTATCTTACCACCATCTGAATGGTGTCTGCATTCGAGCCAATCCACGACACCCCGGCCAGCGTGGCGTCCGCTGGCGAAACAGGCGGTGAGCAGATAGCCGCCGGTGGGCGCTTCCCAATCGAGCATCTCACCGGCACAGAATACGCCGGGCTGGGTGCGTACCATCAAGTGTTCATCCAGCACCTCGAATACCACGCCGCCTGCGCTGCTGATCGCCTCATCCAGCGGGCGTGGCGCGATGAGCCGCAGCGGCAGGGATTTGATTGCGGATGCCAGACGTTCGGGATGATCAAAATCTGCCCGGGGCAGCAGCTCGCGCAACAGCCCGCTTTGCACGCCCCGGATATTTGCCCGGCTCTGCAAGTGGCTGGACATCGAGCGCGAGCCGCGCGGATGGCACACTTCGGCCATGACTCGGGGCAGGTTCTTGCCGGGAACAAGGTCGAGGTAAATGACGGCCTCGCCACGGGCGGCAATCTCATCGCGCAGCATGGCAGACAAGGCATAGATCGGGCCGCCTTCCACCCCGCTCGCAGTCACCATCAGGTCGCCCCGCCTGGAATGGCAATGGCCCGCCGCATCGGTAAAACTCACGCTCACCGACTTCAACGGTTGCCCGGCGAATTTTTCACTGAAGTGCGGACTCCAGCCGGTATCGAAGCCGCAATTCGCGGGACGCAACGGCGCTACTGAAATTCCGCGCTGCACCAGCAGCGGCACCCATGCGCCATCGGAACCGAGCCGCGCCCAACTGCCGCCACCCAGCGCCAACACCACCGCATCCACATGTGCAGTGACCTCGCCCCGCTCCGTGTCAAAACGCAACGGGATAATTTTTTCATCCGGGCTTTCATCGGCCCAGCCACACCAGCGATGGCGCATGTGGAAACGCACGCCGGCCTCGCGCAAGCGATGCAGCCAGGCACGCAACAGCGGCGCGGCCTTCATGTCCGCCGGAAACACGCGCCCGGAGCTGCCGACGAAGGTCGAAATGCCGAGACCATGCACCCACTCCCGCAACGCATCCGGCCCGAAGCCGTCGAGCAACGGCTGCAACTGTGCGCGGCGCGCGCCGTAGCGCGAGAGAAAATCATCCACAGGCTCGGCATGCGTAATGTTCATGCCGCCCTTGCCCGCCATCAGGAACTTGCGCCCCACAGTGGGCATGGCATCGTAAAGCTCGACCCGCACGCCGCCCTGAATCAACACCTCTGCCGCCATCAACCCGGCCGGGCCGCCGCCAATGACGGCAACTGTATACGGATTATTTTTCATACGGATTACCCAAGGCCCGGGTTTTCCGTTGCCTGGATTTGAATTGCGCCAGCGGGTCCATAGTCATGTTTCTCCCTTTGAAAAAACAAATCAGCAAAGCTGGTTCAGGTCACGTGTCTTCTGGAAAGCTATTGCAATGCTGGCACCATTAGCTGCATCCTGCCACCAAAATATTCTGCGGCTGACCCATTAGCCATATAGAATACAGCACAGGTAATGCACATTTTCGGGAGTGAAGCCATGAAGCCAAGCTTTTACCATACTCATGCCCTGATAGCCGTAGCTGTTGGCATTTTTCTTTCAGGACTCACCGGTTCTGCAAATGCCGCCTCCCCGGAAGAGAAAAGAGCTGAAGTCCGGAAAATGCGTAGCGAAACCCTGGCGAAGCTATACAAGGTGCATCCGCTTGCGAAGAGCGAGATTTCAAAGGCGGTTGGATATGCAGTATTCAGCAACATCGGTGTAAATCTGATACTGCTTTCGGCAGCGGGTGGCTCGGGATTAGCCCACAACAACCGGAGCGGCAAGGATGTTTACATGAAAATGGTTTCCGGTGGCTTCGGACTCGGGCTTGGGGTAAAGGATTTTCGCGGCATCTTTGTGTTTTCGACGGACAAGGCTTTCAAGCAATTTATCGAGAGCGGCTGGGCGGCTGATTTGCAGGCAGACGCTGCGGCGAAATCAGGCGATAAAGGCGGCTCAGCAGCCGGCGCAATTACAGTAGCACCCGGCATGGATCTATACCAACTTACTGAAAATGGCCTTGCGCTACAGGCCACGATACAGGGCACCAAATATTACAAGGACGACGAATTAAACGGCAAGTAAGTATCCCCCAACTTTGCCGGGGGATACTTACTCAGAATATGCTTGTGCTGGAATGCAAGACCTGACCCCGAACACGTGTTGTCATGTTGCGTCACTTTCGTTTGCTCAAGCCGCCAACTGCTCGAAACGGTGGATTTGCGACAACTCCTTCGCCAACTCCTTGGCCGCCTCTTCGGTATCGTAATCCGCCTGCAAGCCCATCCAG
>JAQTOM010000077.1 GCA_028713345.1 Gallionellaceae bacterium
CCATATATTCTCGAATAGCGAGATATGTCTCACCAAAAAAATGCAGGTGGCCTTGTTTCAAATAAACTGCGCGGCGACAAATATCACGTACTGTCCCCATGTCGTGGGAGACAAACAATAAAGTCACACCCTTAGCACACAGCCCCCGGATAAAGCCCAAACATTTCTGCTGAAAGAAAAAATCCCCTACGCTGAGCGCCTCATCAATGATGAGTATGTCCGGTTCACACAGTACTTGCACCGCGAAGGCGAGTCGCATTGTCATGCCGCTGGAGTAGGTTTTGACGGGGCGGTCGATGGCTGCACCGATTTCGGCGAAAGCCTCGATTTCATCAAAACGGCCAAGAATTTCCTCGCGACTCAGGCCAAGGAGCAGGCCGTTGAGAATGACGTTATCACGACCGGAATATTCAGGATTGAAGCCGCTACCCAGTTCCAGCAGGCCCGAAACGCGACCATGAACTTTTACTTCGCCGGTGGTTGGTGTCAGGGTGCCGGTGAGGATTTCGAGCAGTGTGCTTTTCCCGCCGCCGTTGCGGCCAATGATCGCAACCGCTTCGCCACGTTTGATCTCAAAACTGATGTCTTTAAGCGCCAATATTTCCTGCATGCCTTTCGTGTGCTTGGGCCAGATTGCATGCAGCAGGCGGGAACGCTGATCGTCAAAAACCCGGTAGCATTTACTGACATTGCGGACGGAAATGGCGATATCTGTCATCGCTCACACCATATCCGCAAAGGTGGGGCGTAGCCGCCTGAACAACACCAGCGAAACCCAAGCAAAAAGAGAGGCGAGCACGAAATAAATCGCCAGCCCTTTCATGGCGGGCATTTGCCCATAAAAAAGCACCAAGCGGAACTGCTCTACAATAAACGTCAGGGGATTCAGCATCAGCAGGTTCTGCAGTAGCGGGGGAGCTGCTTCAATGCTGTAGAAAATCGGCGTCAGGAATAGCAAGGTATGGGCAAGCATTCCGGTCAGTTGACCAATATCCCTGACGATGACGCCAAGGGCGGAAAGAAGCCATCCCAGCCCGAGCAAGACTGGCACGAAGCAAAGCAGAATGACCGGGAACAGGATGGAGGTTGTCTTTGGGGTTCCAAAAAGGAGTACGTAGCCCAGGAACCAGACCACGATTCCAATCATGGCATGTATCAAGGCTGTCGCTACTGTAATAACCGGGAGTAGCTCCAAGGGGAAAACCACTTTCTTGACGAAGTTGGGGTTGCTGGTTACCAGCGCGGTGGATTTGCTCAGGCATTCCGAAAATGCGTTGAAGATGATCAGCCCTGCAAAAAGCATGAGCGCATAATCGGCGGTGCTACCGGAGAAACCCCAGCGTGCCTTGAGAATAATGCCAAAAGCTATGGTGTAGACGACAAGAAGAAATAGTGGCTGGACAAATGACCAAAGAATGCCGCCGAATGAACCCCGGTATCGCCCGGAAAATTCTCGTTTTGTCAGCTCCAAAACAAGGCTGCGGTGCCGCCACAGTGTTGCAAACAAATTCAGGCTACTCCGAAAATTATGCGATGCCCATCCTCGCCAACATGCCTACCGCTCTGCACTTCAAGTATCGGCAGGTTCTGCAGGCGACAACCATACCCAGATGGGATAAGTGTGGATGTGGTGTTAATAAGAATTCCTCGTTCGTTGTTGACAGCTTCGCACTGCTGCCCAACATGGCAAGCTGGTACACACTTTCGCATTCTGTCAAGGCTTTCAGCGCCCCTCTAACCATGGCTTATTTTTCTGCCAGCCCGGTAAAAACTTGTGGTTGGACAGCCAGAGCATTATCAAGGCAAGCATCATCCTAATGGTAATACTCCATTCTTCATATGCATATATCACACATAAAGCATCAAAATGATAATTGAATACTTCGGCAGACAGGTGCGACTACTACGCTTGAAACAACAAGAGCGCACAGCTTAACGTGCACCCTTGTCAATCCAGGCAAACCGCAATCAACCCTTCAGGCATGTACTCATAAATTTCTTGCGCTCATCTTTTTTCAGCGCTTTTTCCTTGGCTTCCTTATTGCAGCTCTTCATCTTCTCCTGCTGCGCAGTTTTTTTGTCTACAGGTGCAGCCTCTGCCTTCTTTTCAGCGGGTGCCACATCGGCCTTTTTGCTCAGACATTCTTTCATGAACGCCTTGCGCTCATCGCCTTTCAATGCCTTTTCCTTGGCTTCCTTGTTGCAGTTCTTCATTTTCTCCTGCTGCGCCCCGGCAGAAGCGGGAGCAGATGCGGCAAACATCAAGCCTATACAAGCCAGTGCAATCAGTTTTTTCATTCCATCTTCCTTTAAGTTAAATTTAAATAAAGCGTTCCCGAAATACGGGGTATAAGCCACTTTCGCAGAATATCAGATTGCTTCTTGGTTGGCATGGGTAAAAGTATATAGACATATATAGACCGCAACAGTGCGTGTGAAGGCGGCCATTATAGTGCAGGGGTTGGGTTACAG
This sequence comes from Gallionellaceae bacterium, assembly GCA_028713345.1. Taxonomy (GTDB): domain Bacteria; phylum Pseudomonadota; class Gammaproteobacteria; order Burkholderiales; family Gallionellaceae; genus JAQTOM01. The sequence goes on from JAQTOM010000077.1 coordinate 2,473, forward strand.
TAGCGCTAACCCAACACACTAACTCAACGGACATGGCGGCCACGCTATAACCGCCCCCTCCCCATCCCTCCCCCAAAGGAAGAGGGGGTGCTCAAAAAAACAGGTTGCTTGAGGATGCGTAACACGCTTCATGTCGTGCCATACCCAGCCTCAGTCCTGTGAAAATCACTGCGGGTAAAACAAAAACAGGCGAAAACCTGTCGGCTTGAGGTCAGTAGTATCGAGGTGTAGCTTGACATTTATTTCGCGACTAGCGGGTACTCCCTGTTTCTCATCCTCGCCAGCCTTCAGGTATTCTGCCGGGCGAAAAACGCGGCGTGCCAGCGCCTTATCCTGAGTATCCGTCAGTGTAAGCTCGAGGTTCGGATAGGCCTGCGGGTAAGGTGCGTGGTTGCGCAGAAGTGCGTTGAAGGTAATGATGTTTGCTTGTGCCGAGTCGGCAATTTCCATATCTGAAGACTCGATGCTCATCTGGTCGATATCATGCGGTAATGGAATGGCGCATAAAAACAAGTTGCAGTAGAGAGTGAGCGCAGGCTTCAGGCCAGGCAGGTTTGCGGCAAGTTTGACGCGAAAAAAATATGTGGCCTGTGCCAGCAACACCACCAATAGCAGCAGGCAACCCATTACCCAAGGCCAGCGGCGTATTTTCTTGACAGGTTTGGAGCCTGTCTTAAGAGGTTTTTCTGCAAAGGCAATTTGCTGAGCCAGCGTGAGCCGCTCGATATTATTTCCGGTTTGTATATTCGCTTCAGCTTCCTTTTCGATTTTATCCTGCTTCTCGGCGCTGTCCAGAGTGACTTGTTGCAAGGTTGCGTGATCTGCAACATAAGGTGTCTCGTATAAAGGTATCTGGCCGGAATTCAGCTCCCCGTGCTTTGCAGGCGCAAGATCGTCCTGCGGTGTGCTTTCGGCAGGCACTGGTTTGGGCTGCGTTTCCGCCAGCAATATGGGTAAATCGAGTTGCGGGCTGGGTTCGTCGTCATACAAGTAATGCGTGGCGTTGAACACTACCTGGCAACGCCCGCAACGCACCAGGCCCTGATGCGCATCAAGCTGTTCCTGGCTCACCTTGAAACGGGTATTGCATTGGGGGCATTGGGTTATGGCACTCATTCCATTTCCATTTCATCGGTGAAACTGTGTTGGCTTCCTCGCTCACTCCTAGCCGTACTACCTGTACTGTCTTCGTTGTTCGTTCGTCGCCGCCTTGTTTGACCTTCGAAATAAAATTGGAATTATCGCTTTATTCCGGACAAACACGCCCAGCCATCTTCCACGATGGCGGGCTTGAGGTCAAACCATTGTGCATAGATTTTTTCCACATCCGCAGCCTGTTCGCCGAGTATGCCGGACAACACGATCTGGCCGCCCTGCCGCACGGCATTGGCGAGCAGCGGTGCCAGCACCTTGAGCGGATTGGTGAGGATGTTGGCCACGACGATGTCGGCTTGCAGTTTTGGCGCACCGTCCGGCAGACAAAACTGCGCCGTCACCTGATTGGCTGTCGCATTGTCGCGGCTGGCTTGCACCGCCTGCGTATCCACGTCCACGCCGATTGCGCTAGCCGCGCCCAGCTTGAGCGCGGCGATGGCGAGAATGCCGGAGCCGCAACCGTAATCCAGGACGTATTCGCCACCCTTGATGTTGGCATCCAGCCAGCGCAAACACAGACGTGTGGTGGGATGGCTGCCGGTGCCAAAGGCCAGGCCGGGGTCGAGCGTGATGTTGATGGCATCGGAGTCGGACGGGGTATGCCAGGTAGGCACGATCCACAGCCGCTGCGAGATGCGAATGGGGTTGAATTGCGACTGGGTCAGACGCACCCAGTCGTTGTCTTCCAGGGTTGCGGTGCTATACGCGGGCGGCTGTTCCAGCCCGATGTTGCGTGCAGCTTCCAGCATGATGTCGGCTATCGGCGCATCTTCGGCAAACAGCGCGGTAACACGATTGTGCGACCAGAGATGAGCCGGGGGTTCGCCCGGCTCGCCGAAAATGGCTTGCTCGGCAGGCGTATCGGCATCCGCATCATGCACATCCACCGACAGCGCGCCGAGTTCCAGCAGGGCTTCGCTCAGTGCATCTGCATGTTCTGCACTTGCGTTTACGGTTAGCGTGAGCCACGCCATGTTATTTGCCCTTGGTGCGTTCGGCGAGCTTGTGTTCCAGATAATGGATGTTGGTGCCGCCACTCAGGAAAGCGGCGTCCTGCATGAGTTCCTGATGCAGCGGAATGTTGGTCTCGATACCCTCTACCGCCATCTCCGACAGGGCAGTGCGCATGCGCGCCATGGCTTGATCGCGCGTGTCGCCGTAGGCGATGATCTTGCCGATCATGGAATCGTAATGCGGCGGCACGAAGTAGTTGGCGTACACATGCGAGTCCACGCGGATGCCGGGGCCGCCTGGGGGATGCCAGGCGGTGATGCGCCCGGGCGAGGGCGTGAACTTGTAGGGGTGTTCGGCGTTGATGCGGCATTCGATGGCGTGGCCCTTGAACACGATGTCTTTTTGCTTGATGCTCAGTTTCTCACCTGCGGCAATATGGATTTGCTGCTGCACGATGTCAACGCCGGTAATCATCTCGGTGACCGGATGCTCTACCTGCACGCGCGTGTTCATCTCGATGAAGAAAAACTCATCGTTTTCATACAGGAACTCGAAGGTGCCCGCGCCGCGATAGCCGATTTTGCGGCAAGCCTCCGCACAGCGTTCACCGATCTTGTTGCGCAGGCGCACATTGAGCAAGGTGGCAGGTGCTTCCTCGATGATTTTCTGGTGGCGGCGCTGCATCGAGCAGTCGCGTTCGCCCAGATACACGGCATTGCCATAGGAATCGGCCAGTACCTGAAACTCGATGTGGCGCGGATTCTCCAGAAACTTCTCCATGTACACCATGGGGTTGTTGAAGGCGCTCTGCGCCTCGCTGCGCGTCATGGCCACGGCGTTGAGCAATGCGGCCTCGGTATGCACCACGCGCATGCCGCGCCCGCCGCCGCCGCCGGAAGCCTTGATAATTACGGGATAGCCGATGCTGCGCGCAATCTTGATAATCTCGGATGGGTTATCCGGCAGCCCGCCATCCACGCCGGGGACGCAGGGAACGCCGGCCTTTTTCATGGTGTTCTTGGCGGTGACCTTGTCGCCCATCATGCGTATGGTTTCGGGGCGCGGCCCGATGAACACAAAGCCGCTTTTTTCCACGCGCTCCGCAAAGTCGGCATTCTCCGACAGGAAGCCGTAACCGGGATGAATGGCCTGCGCATCGGTGACTTCCGCCGCGCTGATGATGGCCGGGATGTGCAGGTAGCTTTGCGATGAGGGAGCCGGGCCGATGCACACCGACTCATCGGCCAGCCTGACATATTTGGCGTCCGCGTCGGCCTCGGAATGGACGGCTACAGTCTTGATGCCCATCTCGCGGCAGGCGCGCTGGATGCGCAGGGCGATCTCGCCCCGGTTGGCTATGAGGATTTTTTCGAACATGGCAGGTGCTGGCTCCGGCTTGGGTGCTACGCGCATGATTCCACGCTTCAACAAGCCTGCCGGCAGCTTGCTGGCTGGCTTGTTTTCGCCTTGTTTTGCGGGCGGTTTTTTTTCAAACATGTTTAGCCGACTATGAACAGGGGCTGGCCGTATTCGACTGCTTGCCCGTTTTGGCTATGGCCGCCGCTTTGCGGCTTAACGTGCGCTACGCTTGCGTTCCCCCATGCGGGGACGAGAGCCTCCGCCGAAACGGTCGAAAAAATATAGGTGATTTTAGTCATGGCTTACCCGATTATGAATAGAGGTTGGCCGTACTCTACAGCTTGCCCGTTTTCCACCAGGATGGCTTTGATAACACCAGCCTGGTCGGATTCGATTTCATTAAGCAACTTCATGGCTTCGATGATGCACAGGGTATCGCCCACATTCACACTTTGGCCTAATTCCACGAAAGATTTGGCACCGGGTGAAGGGCAGCGGTAGAAGCTGCCAACCATGGGCGATTTCACCACGTGACCTTCCGGCTCTGCTGGTTTGACTGGTTCGGCAGGTGTGGCAGCTGGCTGTTGTGGAGCAGATGCCACCGCCTGTTGTTGAGGAACCGCATAGACCTGCTGCATCGCAGCAGCAGCGGGAGAGCGTGTGATACGCACACGCTCCTCACCCTCGCTAATCTCCAGTTCGGCAATACCGGAGCTTTCGACCAGGTCAATCAGGGTTTTAAGTTTGCGTAAATCCATGACTAGCTCCTAAAAAATGGTGACGGGTGAATAGTGACATCCCTTCACTTAATGACTTGTCACTGTGATAGCGCGAATTGCACTGCCAGTTCATAACCTGTTGCACCCAAGCCGCTAATGACGCCGACTGCAAGATCGGAGAAATAAGACTCCTTGCGGAATGCCTCGCGGGCAAATACGTTGGAAAGATGGACCTCGATAAACGGGATGCCCACCGCCGCCAGCGCATCGCGTAGCGCCACGCTGGTATGGGTGAATGCCGCCGGGTTGATGACAATAAAGTCGGTACCATCCTGGCGTGCCAGTTGTATCCGGTCCACCAAGGCAGCTTCGGCATTGCTCTGGAAGCATTGGAGTTTTGCCCCGCATGTTTGGGCTAGTTGCTGCAATTGCTGGTTAATTTCGTTCAACGTGACGCGACCATACACATCCGGTTCGCGTTGACCGAGCATGTTCAGGTTGGGGCCATGCACCACCAGAATATTTTTCATGCGCACATTTTGCCGCAAATTGGATGGAGTTGTCTAGTTTTAGGCTATTTATCTGTATTCTTTCGCAAAGTGGCCAGTGGCAGAAATAATTCGGCCAACTACATTCCATAACAGGCTGTTGAAATTCGCCTCGACTTACGAGTTGAGCATGCTCTCGCGAGCCCAGAGTAAACTGGACTATGCGTTGCATTCATTGGGGAAAGACAAGGCGTAAAGGAACCATCCCGGAAAGGACAAAGCCGTGGCGCTGGTAGAAGCGGATTGCCGGGTCATTGGTGCGGTCAGTAAGCAGCGTGATGCGGGAGCACCCCTCTGCTTGTGCGAAAGCAATGACCCCTTGAAGCAGGGTAGAGCCGGCCCCGCTGCCTCGCCTGTCGGGGTGGATAATCATGTCCTCCAGAATGCCGACACGCCCACCACAAGCGGTGCTGATAGTGTAAAGCAGGTTAGCCATGCCAACCAGGGCAGAGCCATCACGGAGAACGAGAATACGCCCAACTTCAGGCCGTTCGATAATTTGGCGAAGCCCGGCAGACTGCTTGGCAATATCCGGCTGAAACTCCACCTCATGAGTAAAGAGGATAGTAAGTAAATCGCAAAGCTGCGGGATGTCATCCAGCGCACCTTCTTCGACGCGAAGCAAAATTGTCTATCCTCAAGTGGGTAGTAAATATTCCTGACGAGATTACAGAAAAAGCATCCGTATCGTGCCGCGAACCAGATGAAATATCAAGTTCATTGGCACTCTTGCGCATTGCACCAAAGCAATGCACGTCTTGAGGTCGCCGCACTGTCCCGACGCAAGCTTGCCCCGTTCCATCACGCTGCCTGAACCTATAGTGTTGTTGTATATGCGAATTGC
>JAQTOM010000012.1:0-1190 GCA_028713345.1 Gallionellaceae bacterium
CTTATGGGCGCGTGGCAGAACTGATGGCGATTGCGCAGCACGCCGGGGTGGCCAAGCTTTCCTTCATCACCGTAGCAGGACAGTAATTGCCTGTATGTGATTGCGTCCATTTAAGTTGACTGGCTGAATCACGCGGGACACAATGAAACGCGAGCATTCAGACAGGGCTTGTTTTCGGGTAGTTTATGTTTGTCATTCCGGGAAGGGGTAATTGACATGAGCAATTGGATTTCAATTCATGTTGTCCGTTCTATCCTGCCTGCATTTTGTTTTTTCCTGCCATCCCTGGCATATGCTCACGTCGGCGTTGGATCAACACATGGCTTTATTTCCGGCATTGTCCACCCGATAGGCGGGCTGGATCATCTTCTCGCAATGGTCGCCGTTGGTATATGGGCGGCCCAGATGGGGCAACGTTCCATTTGGGTGGTGCCGCTCGCTTTTGTGAGCGTCATGGCATTAGGCGGCGTGTCGGGAATTTCCGGCATGGCAGTTCCCCTTGCCGAGCAGGGCATCATTATTTCGGTGCTGGCCTTGGGCATCCTGATTGCTGCTGCCGTCAAGCTGCCGCTGGTTGCAAGCGTTGTTATTGTCGGGTTGTTTGCAGTTTTTCATGGTTATGCTCATGGCGCCGAGATGCCCGAGACTGTTTCCGGTATGGCTTATGGCCTGGGGTTTGTTCTGTCCACTGCCTTGCTTCATGCAGGCGGCATTGGTTTCAGCTTTTTGATGCAACGCATTTCCATGCCGCAACTTGTCCGCATTACGGGTGCTGCCGTCACAGCGTTTGGCGGTTATTTGTATTTGGCCGCCTATTGATGGTTATGAATTCAATATAGAGAAGGAGGAATACAAAATGAAAAAACTTATAGCGCTACTCACTCTGTTTGCTGCATTTGCCCTGCCTGTTCCGGCAGCCTTCGCCGAAGACGTTCACCAGCATGAACAAGGTGCACAGGCGGCGCCGGAGGAAACAGCCAGGCCGGATGCAAAGGTGGATGAGCATATGGCCATGATGCAGGAAGCAATGAAAAAAATGCAGGCGCAAATGGAAAAAATCCACCGCAGCCAAAGCAGCAAGGAACGGCTAAGGCTCTTGCAGGAGCATGAACAAAGCATGCGCGGCAGCATAAAGATGATGCGCGAAATGATGGGTAGCCACATGATGTGTGGCTGCATGATGGGCGGCG
>JAQTOM010000012.1:1290-35700 GCA_028713345.1 Gallionellaceae bacterium
TCCAATGAAGGGTGGCCAAATGCCTGGGGGCTGCCCGATGGGCGGTGGTTCAGGCAACCCGATGATGAAATGTCCGATGATGGAAATGATGGGAAAACATGCGGACATGATGCTGCTGATGATGGAGCAAATGATGGAGCATAACGAAGCGGCAATGGCTGCACGGAAGTGATGCGGATGCAGGTTGTATTTGTTGCATGTGGGCACGACGAAGCCACATTTTATTCATAAAGTTTTTGCCGGGGGTAACCCCGGCAAAGTGGCAGGAAGTGGCCCTGTTTGGGGTTCCGGGCTGCCTCCGGCAAAGGCAAATCGCGCCCATCAGGGCGCAACCTGCCCAATTTCCCATTCATCCACCAGCAACTGCAATTCCATCCCCTCGCGTTGCAGGCTCATGCGCAACGGCAGGCTATCCGCTGCCTGTGTCGCATACCTTGTGTAGCGTATCTCCCATCCGTCCTGATGCATCACGCTCACTTGCCCGTTGGCATCACGCTCAATACTGGCCTCACTCCCTGGCGCAGGCAGCGCCAGCGCCCAGTATTGCAGGCCTTCCAGCGGCAGGTGCCAGCCCAGCGCACGTTGCGTCAATTCTTCGGTATCCTGCGCGTTGTAGTGCTTGTCCGGCGTATCCAGCACCACACCCCGTACATCGCGGTGGATGCGTGCCATGGTCTGTCCAAACGGGGCCAGCAGCAATATCTCATCTTCTGCGGGGCGGTGCGTCCAGCGCACATTTGAGGAGGAACGCTCACCGTCGTGCCTGACGGCAATCCGTCCGTTCAGGGCAAACGCAACGTGTTCCATACGGGCAGGGCGCGCCACTGCTTGCGGTGCGGGCGGCGCAGCCGCACATCCCGCCAGAATAGAAGCAACGATTACCAGCGCCAGATGCGTCAGTCGTAATTGCCGGTGATTCCAATTCGCATTCAAAGCAATCATGTTTCCGTTCATGCCGAGTCTTTCAACTCCGTGTGGCTGCATTCAGGGCGAATGATGATGAAGTATTTCAGGGAGAGTGGCCGGTGAAGTCGGAGCATTACAACTATATTTGAATGTGCCTGATATGTGGAACCGGCTGGCTAGCCAGTCAGCCTGCGTTTCACCGCAAGCACCACGCGCCACATCACCCAGCCGCGCCGCAGCCAGCCGAACACGCGCCTGGGGCGTATCAAGGCGGTGAATGCCACTGCCCCGGCCAGCAGTGCCGGATGGTTCGCAAGGTAACGCGCTATCAGCATACCTTGGTCTGCTGCCGCCAGCGGCTTGCGCCAAGGCGCCAATGCCTGCGCCAACTCGGTGCGCTGCGTTGCTGCCCTGGCCACCAGCGTGGCACGGCGCTCTGCCAGTTCGATCAGTTTCGCATTCATGGGCGTGGAGTCAATTGCTCGCGATCCTTGGACAATTCCCTGATGCTGGCCGCAAATAACCGGGGTTTGGCCCTGGCCTTGCCGAGCGCGATCCAGCCAGCCAGCAATGCTCCAAGCAGGAACAGGAACGCCAGGATACCCAATGCCAACAGGCGGTGATCATCCCAGAAAACGACCACCACCCATAGTGTAACCAGCACGATGCAAAGCGCGGCGCAAAACATTGCGGCCAGCGTCCATAGCAACATGGAGCCTAGCCTTGTCCGCTCCTCTTCAATCTCGATGGAGAACAGCTCCAGCCGCGTCTGGCCCGTGGCAACCAGAGTGGCCGCCAGCATCCTCAGGGAATTGAACAGCCCGCCGCGTTGGCCTGTGCCGTGATCCTGCGCTTCAGGGGACATCGGTCCGGGATCAGCGGCGTGAAATCAGGGCGCCGAGCAGAAGGCCAGCCACTGCTGCAATGCCCACGGCTTTCCATGGGTTTTCATGCACATATTCGTCGGTGGCCTTGGCGGCTATCTTGGTTTTTTCTACCAGCGCTGCCTGTGCATCTGCGAGCCTTACCCTGGCGACCCGCAGCGATTCCTCGGCTTTTGTGCGCGCTGCCGCAATGCGCTCGCCGGTCTGGCTGGCGGTTGCCTTAAGCAATTCTTCCGCATCGGTTACGACTACCTTCAAATCTTCCATCAATTTTTCTTTGGAAACGCGTTCCACTGCTTCTGGGGTATTCATGGCTAAGCTCCTTCTGGGTAAAAATTAATGATACTAAAATGCCAATGGCTACTTCCTGTGGACCAGCTTGTTGCCTTGCCTGCTGATATTATTATTTGTTACTGTGCTTTTGATGACTCAACCTGAACTGTAGCAGCCGTTCCGGCATTGTGGAGCCTGATTGTAACCGGGAACCTGAACCCTTCCCACTTTGCTTCCATCCCTGCCGCACCAGATGGTCAGGGGTGAAATATACCCGTAACTTGTGGCAATTGACACCGCGCATGTTAGCGCAATTACTCGTGCTTGTGAAAAATGGCGCAATAATTGTCCGGGGAAATGGCATGAACGCCTGCCAATTCAGGCAGACGGTCAAGGCATGAATTTCTTCATCACAGCCTGCAGCGCCGTGTTGTCGGGATATGCTTTCAAAGCGTCGCCCCATATTTTTTTTGCCTGCTCTTTTTCACTATGCATCCACAGCACCTCGCCCAAGTGCGCGGCAATTTCCGGGTCGGGATTGGCGCTATAGGCGCGGCGCAGGAATTCCAGGCTCTTGGACAGGTTGCCCAGGCGATAATGTCCCCAACCGACGCTATCGATAATGGCGGCATCATCTGGAACCATCTGGTTGGCCTTCTCCACCAGGCTCATCCCTTCCTGCAAGCGCTCATTGCGATCCAGCAGGTCGTAGCCCAGCGCGTTATATGCCTGTGCATGGTCAGGCTTGACCTGAATCACTTTGCGCATCATTTGCTCAAAAGCATCATGGTCGCCGAGCATGCTTGCCAGCATCGCCGCTTCGTACAAAAGGTCAGGATGCGTGGGTAACTTTTCCAGACCTTGCACCAATACCTGGTAGGCTGCTGCGGCCTGTTTCGCATCACGCAGGAACTGCGCCTCAATCAACATCAATTGCACGCGCTGCTGGTTGTTCTGCGCGACGGTCTGATGCAAATATTCACGCGCCTCCTCCAGCTTTCCCTCCTTATGGATCAGATAGGCCGCACGCAAACGCGCGCTATAGACATGCTCGCCGCTCTGCACCTTGCGGTAGTTTTGTAATGCACCTGCATTGTCCTTCTTTGCCTCAAGCAACTGGCCGAGGTAGTAATACACTGTGTCCTCGTCTTTCTTGCCCTTGGCAAGCGCCTGCTGCAACTCGCTCTCCGCCCGCTCCAACTCACCCATCTCCAGGGACAGCATTGCCACAGCAAATGCCAGATCGGCGTTTTCAGGATGGGCCTTGAGCAGTTGCTGGAATTCGACGCGTGATTCCGCAAATTGTTTTTGCTCCAGCAGAATGCGCGCATAGAGCAAGCGCGCCTCGTTGGCTTCCGGGAAGGCAGCAAGATATTTCTTCAGCAGCGCCAGTGCCTGTTGCGGCGATTCGCGTTGCAGTAATTGCGCCTCAAGCAGCGTGGTCACCTCCCACTCGGGGCGCAGGGAACGCGCCTGGCGCGCCTCATCCAGGGCCAGTTCCCGCTTGCCGGCGGCTTGCGCCGCCCGTGCCAGCACCCAGTGCGCCTCCGCTGATTTGGGATAGGGTTGCGCCAGTTCTTGCAGCAGTTTGAATACGGCATCCTTGTCTGGATGCTGCGCGAGGAGGGGGTAAATCTGGAGGAATGCATATCCAACCTTGTCCGGGTATGCCGCCAGCAAGCCCTCGATATGCGGACGCGCCTCATCCAGCTTGCCACCGGCTACCAGCATCAGGGACAGCATCTGTTTTGCGGGCAGCGAGGCTGGATCCAGTTCCAGCCACAGGCTGAACGCTGCTACTGCCTTATCCATCTCGTGCGCATCGTAGGCCAACTGTGCGGCACGGCCCGCTATGCGGGGGTCGCGCGTGGAACTGGCCAGATCCAGATAAATCTGCGCCGCCAATTCCGGCATGCCGCGCTGGTTTGCTACTTCACCCAGCAAGAATTTGTAGAGCATTGGCCCGGTCAATTCCAGCTTGGGCAATTCCGGTTTGGGCAGTTCCTGTGGTTTTTCCACTCGTTCCACTTGCGGCTCGGGTTTTGACGCCGGCTCTGCGGTTTTTTGCTGCGGCGCGTGAGCGCAGGCAGCAAGCAGCATGGAAAGGGTAATCGCGCTACGTTTGAGTATCATATTGGTATGATTCTATGGGTATGTTCTGGTACAAAGTAGTGTTCGACCTGGATGCCGGTAATTAATTCAACAGCCAAGCCAGGCTTGCTCCAGATACTTTGAGTTTTTAGAGACGCTCATATTAGGTTATATTGGGTACCTATCACAACCCGCAAACACATTACTACATGCCTGACGCAGCACCAACAACCCTGTCCGCACGCAATCTGAGCCGCCGCTTCGGCCAGCGCGAGGTCATCCACGGCGTGTCGCTGAAACTCAAGCACGGGGAAGTGCTGGGCCTGCTCGGCCATAATGGCGCGGGCAAGAGTACCACGCTGCAAATGCTTACCGGCGCGTTATTGCCGCATTCCGGGCAGATCGAGATATGCGGTTTCGACCTCGCGCGCCAACCCGGGCAAGCCAAGGCGCGGATTGGCTTTTTGCCGGAAACGCCGCCGCTGTACCGGGAAATGAGCGTGGACAATTATCTGGCATTCGCCGCCAGATTGCACCTCGTGCCGCGCGGAAGGATCGCGGGTTCCGTAGCCGAAACCAGGCGCCGCTGCGGCTTGCAGGACAGCGGCAAGAAAATCATCGGCACGCTTTCCAAAGGCTATCAGCAGCGCGTCGGCATCGCGCAGGCGATCATTCACCAGCCCGAGGTCATCATCCTCGACGAACCCACTGTCGGCCTCGACCCGTCGCAGATCCGCGATATCCGCACGCTCATCCGTGAACTCGGCGACGCATACAGCGTGATCCTGTCCACCCATCTGCTGGGCGAAGTGGAAAGTATTTGTGACCGTGTCGAGATCATGCATCACGGCCGCATTATCTACGGCGACAGCAGTGCCAAAATGCAGCAGTACGGCCACCAGCCCGGCTTCATCGTCACCTTGCGGGCGCCGCCTGGGCTTTCCGAGTTGCAAGCCATCGCCGGGGTGCAGCAGGTAGAACAGCTTTCCGCCACGCAATTCCGCATCCTGCACGTGATCGATGCCAACCCCGGCGCCGCGCTGCTCGCGCTTGCCGCACAGCGCGGCTGGCAGGCGGAGCAACTCGTGCCGCTGCAATCCAGCCTGGAAGACGTGTTTGTAAAAATCACCGAAAGCGAAACAGCATGATCTTCACCATAGCCCACAAGGAATTCCGCAGCTTGTTTGCCGCGCCCTCGACCTGGCTGATCCTGGGTATGCTGCAATTTATCTTTGCCTGGTTTTTTCTCGCGCGCCTGGACGCATTCCTGCAGGTGCAGGCGCAACTGGCGCAGCTTGCCAACGCGCCGGGCGCCACACAAGCCGTAGCGGCTCCGCTGTTCGGTACCGTTGCACTGGTCATGATGATGCTGGTGCCGGTGTTCACCATGCGCCTGATTGCCGAGGAACGGCGCAACCAGACCTTGACGCTGCTGATGGCCGCACCGGTTTCCAGTGTGCAAATCGTATTGGGCAAATTCCTGGGCCTGCTGCTGTTCCTGCTGTTCATCATTGCTGGCTGCCTGTTGATGGTGCTGGCGCTGGCCGCAGGCACACAGCTGGACATGGGCCTGCTGCTCAGCAATGCGCTGGGGCTGCTGCTGCTCACCGCCGCCTATGCCGCGCTGGGATTGTATATTTCTTCCCTCACCGCGCAGCCGGTAATTGCCGCCATCGCCGCCCTGGCCGCGCTGTTCGGGCTGTGGCTGACGGAAATCAGCGCGGTGGATAGCGGCAATGCATGGCGCGCACTCGCACCCACCAGCCATTTCGAGAGCTTTAACCTCGGCCTGCTGAACAGCGGCGACTGGATATTCTTCCTGCTGTTCTGTATCGCCTTCCTGCTGCTGGCGATACGGCGGCTGCACAATAACCGGATTTACGGCTAACGGTCATGGCAATTGTGTCACTCCTGATAATGAAACTTGCCATGACCGTCTCCCCCACCCCAGCCCTCCCCCGAAGTGAGAGGGGGACAATGTCTCGCTTCGCGAGTTTCACGCTAACATGAAATTCCCGCAGCCCAATCTGTTGCTCAAAAATATCGCCTTCACCGCGTTGCTGCTTGCGGCGACCGTTACGCTGTACCAGCTTGCCGCACGCCACCCGATGCAATGGGATATGACGCAAAGCGCCAGCAACAGCCTGCAAGCCAGCAGCGTGGATGTGCTGAAACAACTGCCCGGCGAAATCAAGCTCACGGTATATGTCACGGGGCAGGATGCCAGAATGGGCGATGTGCACAAGCTGGTCCGCGATTTTGCCGCCCTGTACCGGCGCCACAAGCCCGACATCACGCTTGCCTTCATCGACCCGGTGAAGCAGCCGGAGGAGGCGCGCAAGGTCAATATCCAGGTTAACGGCGAGATGCTGGTGGAATACGGCGGGCGGGTCGAGCACATCACCATGCTGAACGAGCAGACGCTTACCAGTGCGCTGTTGCGCCTTGCACACAACAAAGAACATCTGCTGATGTATCTGGACGGGCACGGTGAGCGGCGGCTGGATGGCATCGCCAACCACGACCTCGGCGAGTTCGGCAAGCGCCTGCAACAGAACGGCTTCCGCATCAGCCCGCTGAACCTGACGCTGGCGCAGGATGTGCCGTCCAACGCCAGCATGCTGGTCATCACCCAGCCGCAGGCCGACCTGCTGCCGGGCGAACTGGACAAGCTGCTGCGTTATATCGCAGGCGGCGGCAACCTGCTGTGGTTGATAGACGCCGAGCCGCTGCATGGGTTGGAACGGCTGTCCGAAAAACTGGGGCTGCTGCTCACCCCAGGCACCGTGTTTGACCCCGCAGCGGAAGAAATGCGCGCCCCGGCGAATTGGGCGCTGGGTGCGGGTTATCCGCCGCACCCCATCACGCAAAATTTCAACCTGATCACCGCCTTTCCGTCTGCGCGCACCATCGGCTGGGAAGAAAGCGGGGAATGGCGCCACACGCCGCTGGTGGAAGCCGCACCGCGCGGCTGGGTGAGCAGCCGCGCGCAGCAGCAAGGCAAGCTACCGCGCTTCGACAAGAACCGCGACGTAGCCGGCCCGGTGACCATCGCACTCGCCCTGCAACGCAACATAAACGACCGCGACCAGCGCATCGTGGTGGCTGGCAGCGGCTCGTTTCTCGCCAATGCCTACTCCGGCAATGGCGGCAATCTCGATCTCGGTATCAACATGGTGAACTGGCTGAGCAACGAAGATAAACTCATCGCCATCCAGCCGCGCGCGGTAAAAGACGGCGCGATCACCTTGAGCAAAACCCAGCTAACCCTCATCGGCGGTGGTTTTCTGCTTGCCCTGCCCGCGTTGCTGATGCTGGTGGGCGGAGTGTTGTGGCGGCGCAGAAGGGGCTAGCATGCCCGAACTCCCCGAAGTCGAAACCACCCTGCGCGGGCTTGAGCCGCATCTGGCCGGGCAGCGCATCACTGGCGTAACGATCCGCCATCCGCAGCTGCGCTGGCCCATTCCCAGGAACCTGCCCGAACTATTGCGCGGACAAACCATTCGCTCCATGCACCGCCGTGCCAAATACCTGCTCATCGAATTCGACCACGGCACGCTGATACTGCACCTCGGCATGTCCGGCAGCCTGCGCATCCTGCATGCCGGCACGGCACCGGAAGCGCACGACCACTTCGACCTGCTATTCGCAAACGGCCTGCTGATGCGGCTGCGCGACCCGCGCCGTTTCGGCGCGGTGCTGTGGCATGATGGCGATGTCTCGCAACACCCGCTGCTGAAAAAGCTCGGCCCGGAGCCGCTGCAAGAAGATTTTGACGCTGAGCATCTCTACCAGGCCACGCGCAAGCGTAGTGCTGCGATAAAACTCGTCATCATGGACAGCCGTGTGGTGGCGGGCGTGGGCAACATCTACGCCAACGAGGCATTGTTCCGTGCCGGCATCCGCCCGCAACTGGCGGCAAGCAAATTAAGCAAGCCGCGTTGTGCGCGGCTGGTACAAACTATCCGCGAGACATTGCGCGAGGCGATCAATCTCGGCGGCAGTAGTCTGCGCGACTTCGTGGGCAGCGATGGCAACCCCGGTTATTTCCAGCAGCATTATTGGGTGTATGGACGGGCAGGGGAGTCGTGCAAAAAATGCGGTACACTGATCAAGCAGGCGCGGCAGGGGCAGAGATCGAGTTTTTATTGCCCGACATGCCAGAAATAAATACCGCCAATTTCTCCTTGCTCCACAAACCGAACAAGACCAGCGACGGGATATTGCAATCGAAACCATGCTGATGGCGCCCGCCAACCCTGCACATCAATAAGTAGTGTTGGCGGGTGCCATATCGTGGAATTGAAGCGTGCCAATAACCGGACGCAACGCAATGCCACTCTGCCGGTACATCACATCATGTGGAGATGTTGACGTTTCCGGTAAATTGGCCGCGACAACCCTGGCAGGCAGCGCGTAGAGCAGCGCCAACTCAGCCAAGGCAAACCAGGCCAACGATAAACCAGAAACCGATTCATGACGTTTTGCCTTTATGCCTTGGCATATTCAATCAGCAACCCCAAGCTCCTGGTTGTGCCAGGTATTTCTGTTACTGGGGTGATCATTGTTACTGCTGGTGATGCGCCGGTATCATTTTGCCGCTGTCAGGCGCTCATACTTGGCCTGCAACTGCTCTTTGCTTTCCACGTGTGCAGGATCTTTGGGGATGCAGTCCACCGGGCAAACCTCCACACACTGCGGTGTGTCATAGTGACCCACGCATTCGGTGCATTTAGCGGGGTCGATGACGTAAATTTCATCGCCTTGCGAAATGGCGTCGTTCGGGCATTCCGGTTCGCACACGTCGCAGTTGATACATTCATCGGTAATAATCAGTGCCATGCTCTTCTCCTAAAAATAGATCAAGTTAATTTACTCTCCATCAATCATGCCGCCATCATCAGGCGCTCATGCTTGGCTTGTAGCCGCTCCCTGCTTTGGGTCGTGCAGTATGCAATCTACCGGGCAGATATCCACACCTTGCGGCTCATCAAAGTGTCCCACACATTCGGTACACTTGTCATGATCGATTACAAAAATATACCGGCCTTGCGAAATGGCCTCGTTCGGGCCTTTCCATACGCGTACGGCACAGTTAACACAATCGTTTGTAATTATTAGTGCTACGCTCCCCTTTCCAGTAAGTAAAGTTAATTTTTTTCAACCAATCTGGCCGCCACCAAGGGTGCGACAAACTTGCTCACGTCGCCGCCGAAGCGCGCGATCTCACGCACCATGCTGGCGGAAATAAACATGTATTGCTCGGCCGGCGTCAAAAATATGGTTTCGACATCGGGATGCAGGCTGCGGTTCATCCCGGCCATCTGGAATTCATATTCAAAATCCGACACCGCGCGCAAACCACGCAATATTACGCGCGCATTCTGCGCGCGCACGTAATTCATCAACAGCCCATCGAAACCCTCCACGCGCACATTGGAAGAACCCGCAAAGATTTCGCGCGCCATATCCACACGCTCGCCCACGGTAAACATGGTCGCCATACGGCTCGCTGCCACCGCTACCACCACCTCGTCAAACAGCCCGGCGGCACGGCGCACCACATCCTCATGCCCGCGTGTGATCGGATCGAATGTTCCCGGATAAATTACCCTGACCATATTTTACATGCCTTCAGCTTTTTCTTGCACCTGTTGCAGCAACTGATAAAACACCTTGCCCGCTCGTCCCGATTTTACCACCCGCCAAGCTGCATCGGGTTTGAACATATCACCCGTTTCAACATACACCAGTCCGTTTCCTGTCAGCCTGCAGGCCAGCAACGGAAGCACTTTAGGCAGATAGTCACTCTGGAACGGAGGGTCAAGAAAGATCACGTCGTAGCACTTGCCTTCCTGCCGCCGCGCGAATCCCAGCCCGTCTTCGCAGCGCAATACGATGTTGGCAAAGGCCAACTTCCCGCTATTTTCCTGCAAGGCACGAAACGCTGCACGGTTATTTTCCACCATCACCACTTCGTCCGCACCGCGCGACGCCGCCTCGAACCCCAATGCGCCGCTGCCGGCAAACAGGTCCAGGCAGCGCCTGCCGGTCAAGTCCTGCCCCAGCCAGTTGAACAAGGTCTCGCGCACCCGGTCCGGCGTGGGGCGCAATCCTTCCGCATCCGGAAACGTAATCCAGCGGCTGCGGTGAGTGCCGCCGATGATGCGAACCCGATTTATTGCGCTGCTCCCTCTTTAGCTTCCGGGGCACCGACGATTACCGTCGCCATCGCATCCGGATTCACGCGCCGCCTGAAGGCGTCGTGGATTTGCATGACGGTGACTTTGTCCACCTTGCCGGTAAAATCGTCGAGGTAGGTCAGAGGCAAATCATAAAACCCGATGATGCTGAGATAATCAAGTATCTTCCTGTTGCTGTCGATGCGCAGCGGGAAGCCGCCGATAATGTTCTGCTTGGCGGCTTGCAATTCCTGTGCGGTCGGTCCCTTGGTGATAAATTCACGCAATGTGGCGCGCACCAGTTGCAACGCCTCGTCGGCCTGCTCTTTCTTGGTTTGCAGGCCGATCTGGAATACACCCGGCTGCTGCGTCGGCACGAAGTAGCTGTATACGCTGTAGGCCAGGCCGCGTTTTTCGCGGACTTCATTCATCAGGCGCGACACGAAGCCGCCACCGCCCAGAATGTAGTTGCCTACATAGAGCGGGAAGTAATCCGGATCCTTGCGCGCCATGCCGGGCACACCGGTCAGGATATGGCTCTGCGTGGCCGGGTGCACAATGCGCTGCTCGCTGGCGTTGATCCGCATGGTCACCGGCGGAACGTGCGCCACATCTCCACCTGGCGGTAGTTGTCCCGTGAGTTTTTGCGCAATGGACTCGGCTTCGGTACGTGTCACATCGCCCATAATGGCGACCACAGCGGCCTTGGCGGAATAGTAAGTACGGTAGAACGTTTCCAGGTCGGTGCGCTGGATTTTTTCCACGCTATCCACCGTTGGCGACAAGCCGTAAGGATGCTCGCCGAACACGGCCTTGCCGAAAGCCTTGCCGGCAATGCTCTCCGGCTTGGTCTCGGCTTCCTTCAGAGTGGCAATCAGGCGGGTCTTTTCGCGCACCAGCACTGTTTCCGGAAACAGCGGGTGCTGCAGCACCCGCGCCAGAATGTCCAATGCCGGATCGCGTTCTGCCACGCTGCTCAGGGTGCGCAGCGACATGCCGGAACGGTCCGTATCCAGATGCCCACCCAGTTGCGCCCCGATGTCGGCCAGGTTGCGTGCAATGTCGTCTTCGCTCATTCCTTCTGCGCCAAGGTCGAGCAAGCCCTGCGTCAACCCGGCAAGTCCGGATTTTTCCGCCATATCGAAACTGCTGCCCGCAGCAAAATCCACCGCCACGTCCAGCATGGGCAAGTCATGGTTCTCCACAAAATACACGCGCGCGCCGCTCGGCGCCTGCCAGTACTGGATTTGCGGGGTAGCGAGGGCAGGAGCAATAAACGAAAAAAACAACGTGACGACGGCAGTAATTTTAGTGCGCATGGCGATTTGCTCCCTTAGCAGGCTTGTGTTCGCCGGATAGCGGTTGTGGATCGAGCACCGCGACGGTCAGGTTGTCGTCCAGGAGAAACTCGCGCGCCACTTCCTGCACCTGCTGCGTCGTTACCGCCTGTATTTTTTTCAGCATCAGCGGAATATCTTTGTAAGAGAGGCCGATGCTTTCCAGTTGCCCGATCTGCATCGCCTGGTAAAACACCGAGTCGCGCTTGTACACCTCGCTGGCGGTCACTTGTGCCTTGACGCGCTTCAGTTCTTCCTCGCTTACGCCATGGTGTACCAGTTGCGAGATTTGCGCGCGCAAGCCCGCTTCCAGTTCGGCCACGCTCTTGCCTTCGCTGGGCGTGCCCTCCAGTGTGAACATGCTTGGGCCGCGCGAAGTGGCGTCATAGCCCGCACCGACACTGCTGGCGAGTTGCTGTTCGCGCACCAGCGTCTTGTTCAGGCGCGCCGACTCGTTGCCGTCGAGTATCCCGGCCAGTACTTCCAGCGCATAAGGCTGCCAGTCCTGTGCCGGATCGCGCAACACCGGTGCATGGTATGCCATCACCAGATGCGGCAATTGCGCCGGTGCCTTGACCACGATGCGCTTCACGCCCAACTGGGGCGGCTCGCTGAAGTTTTTGCGTGCGGGCAGTTTGTGCATGGGAATATCGCCATAGTAGCGTTGCGCCAGCGCAAATATTGCGTCCGCCTTAACGTCGCCAGCCACTACCAGTACCGCATTGTTGGGTGCGTACCAGCGTTCATACCACGCCCGCGCATCGCCTGCGCTGAGCGCCTGCAAGTCGCCCATCCAGCCGATCACCGGATGCTGGTAGGGATGCTCCTGATAGGCCACGGCCATCATCCTTTCAAACATCAGTGAATGCGGCTCGTCATCGGTGCGCGAGCGCCGTTCTTCCATGACCACCTTTATTTCCTTGCCGAATTCCACATCGGACAGCAACAGGTTGTGCATGCGGTCGGATTCAAGTTTCATGGCAAGCGGCAATTGGGATTTGTGCAACTGCTGGAAATAGGCAGTGTAGTCATAGCTGGTAAAGGCATTCTCGCGCCCGCCAGCGGCAGCGATGCGCTTGGAGAATTCACCCGCAGGCACACTCTTGGTACCCTTGAACATCATGTGTTCCAGCACGTGGGCGATGCCGGTAGTACCGGTGCGTTCATCCATGCTGCCGACGCGGTACCAGATTTGCTGCACCACTACCGGCGCACGGTGATCTTCCTTGACGATCACCCGGAGGCCGTTGCGCAGCGCCTGCTCGAACACTTCGGCGTGGGCCGTGACAGCGGATAGCAAAGCCAGGGATAGCAGGTGCTGCATAAATTTTGCGCGCATTTTTATAGCCCAAACCGGATCAATCAGCATAGAATAACAACGGCGGCAGAAGCCGCCGTAGCGGGCGTGTATTATGCGCTATTTTGTTACTTTTCAGCCACCTCAATATCCTTATCAAACATGTTTGGCTTCCTGAAAAAAACCGCCACCGAACAACACACCCCAGAAAAAACCGGTTGGCTCAGCCGGTTGAAAAGCAGTCTGGTGCGCACTGGCGGACAGTTGTCCGAGCTGTTTGGCCGTGGCGGCAAAATTGACGAAGACCTGTATGAAGAGCTGGAAACCATCCTGATCACGGCGGATGTCGGCATGGATGCCACACGCTTTTTATTGGCCGAATTGCGCCATTACGTCAAGGTACAGCACCTCACCGAAGCCGGGCAACTCAAGGAGGCGTTGGCGCACTGCCTGCTCAAGCTGCTCAAGCCGCTGGCGCAACCGCTGGAAACCGGCACGTATCAGCCATTCGTCATCATGCTGTGCGGCGTAAATGGCGCAGGCAAGACCACCTCCATCGGTAAGCTGACGAGGTATTTTCAGGGGCAAGGGAAATCCGTATTGCTGGCGGCAGGCGACACCTTCCGCGCCGCTGCACGCGAACAACTAATGGAATGGGGCGCGCGCAACAACGTCACCGTCATCGCCCAGCAAGGCGGCGATCCCGCCGCCGTGATTTACGATGCGGTACAGGCCGCCATGGCGCGCAAGATCGATGTGGTATTGGCGGACACCGCCGGGCGCCTGACCACGCAGGCGCACCTGATGGAAGAGATCAAGAAGGTGAAGCGCGTCATCGCCAAGGCGCTGCCGGACGGGCAAGCCCGTCTCCCCCTATCTAACTTTCCCCCGCAAGCGGGAGAAAGGACAAACGAATCGCTACGCGAGTCTGGCTCTAGCGCGCCACATGAAGTGCTGCTGGTGCTGGATGCCAACACCGGACAGAATGCGCTGAGCCAGGTCAAGGCATTCGGCGACGCGCTCGGCGTTACCGGCTTGGTGCTAACCAAGCTGGATGGCACCGCCAAGGGTGGTGTGATTGCCGCCATCGCCAAGGCGCACCCCATCCCGGTACGCTTCATCGGCGTGGGTGAGGGGCTGGATGATTTGCGTCCGTTCGTGGCGGAGGATTTTGTTAGCGCCCTGCTTGGGCTGGATAATGATTAGTTTCAACCAGGTCTGCAAGCGCTATCCCGGTGGTTATGAGGCGCTGAAAAGCGTCACGTTCGACATCGCCGAGGGCGAAATGGTGTTTCTCACCGGCCATTCCGGCGCGGGCAAGAGTACATTGCTCAATCTCATTGCCGCCATTGAACGGCCCAATACCGGCAGCGTGGTGGTCAAGGGACAGAACGTTGCCTCGCTCAAGGGCGGAGCGCTGCCCTATCTGCGCCGTAATCTCGGCTTGGTGTTCCAGGACCATAAGTTGTTGTTTGACCGCAGCGTATTCGACAACGTGATGCTGCCGCTGCAAATTTGCGGTTTCGACCACCGCGAAAGTGCCAAACGCGTGCGTGCCGCACTCGACAAGGTGGGGTTGTTGCAGCGCGAGAAAGCAAATCCCATCGCGCTATCCGGCGGGGAACAGCAGCGCCTGTGCATCGCGCGCGCCATCGTCAACCGTCCCTCCATCCTGCTCGCGGATGAGCCGACCGGTAACCTGGATATGGCCTACGCCGCCGACATCATGGAAATCTTCAAATCCTTCCATCAGGTCGGTGTCACCCTGCTGATTGCTACCCACGACGAGGGTACCTTGCACCGGTTCGGGGCGCACGTACTGACACTGAAACACGGAGAATTGCAGCCCACTTCGACAGGCTCAGGACAGGCATGAAAAACTGGTTGGCACAGCATGGGCGCGTGTTGCTGTTTACCGTACACCGCTTCCTTGCCACGCCAGTATCCAGCCTGCTGAACATTCTGGTCATCGGGATCGCACTCAGCCTGCCGGGAGGGCTGTATGTGCTGTTGCAGAATATCCAGGGCATGGCCGAACAGGTGGCTGGCACACCGCAAATCAGTGTGTTTCTGAGCATGGATGCGAGCCATGACGATATCGCTCGTATCAATAAGCAATTGAAGCAGCACGAGGCGGTTGGGCGGGTTGAGTTTGTGCCACGCGACCGTGCACTGGAGCAACTCAAGCGCACCACCGGACTGGCGGACGTGATCGGCGGGCTGACACAAAATCCGCTGCCGGATGCTTTTATTGTTTACCCGAAGAAATCCGATGTGCAAGTGCTGGAAGTGCTGCGTGACGAATTACAAAAATGGCCCAAGCTTGAACATGTGCAACTGGACTCGGATTGGGTGCGCAAGCTGGAAGCATTACTCAAATTTGGCCGGCTGGCAGTGTTAATTCTGGCGATACTGCTCAGCTTTGCGCTGGTAGCCGTTACCTTCAACACTATCCGCCTGCAAATTCTTACCCTGCGCAACGAGATCGAAGTATCCAAGCTGATTGGCGCCACCAATTCCTTCATCCGCCGCCCTTTCCTGTATTTTGGCTTGTTGCAGGGATTGCTGGGCGGCGTGGCGGCATGGCTCATTATCATGATGGGCATATTCCTGCTCAACAGCAGCCTTGCCGGGCTGGCACAACTGTACTCCAGCAATTTCGCCCTGCACACCCTTCCTGCGGGCGACAGCCTCACCCTGTTATGCTTTTCAGCCTGGCTTGGATGGCTGGGGGCATGGCTATCGATGGCACAACACCTGCGGCAGATTGAACCGCGTTAATCACTCGAAAAACTGACCGGCGCAATTTATTCCGGAAAAATCAGTTAACCGCAGATTAGGTACGGATTAGCTTTGCATGGCCATCTGACTAGACTGTCCAAAAACGGCAGTCAAGTCATTGGTTAGCGCCGATGAAGCCCACTGGTGATCCGTGAACGTCTGTGTTGTTTCATGGCCGGTCTGCGCTTTTCAGGATAATTTTTGCTTTCATTTCAAGACAATCTTTTTCCCCTAGCACTCGTTCTGTAGGAGTGCTAGAATTTATCGCGAGGAGATTATAAGCATGAATAATACATTGGCGTTACAGATACCTTCTGCCGTTGGCAGTTTGGAAGGCTATGTCCAGACGGTGAACAAATTCCCCATGCTGACGCATGAGGAAGAGTTGGAATTGGCAGCACGCTTCCGCCGTGACAACGACTTGGAGGCTGCGCGCCAGCTTATCGTATCGCACCTGCGGCTTGTGGTCAGCGTAGCGCGCGGTTATGCTGGTTACGGCCTGCCGCAGGCAGACCTGATACAAGAGGGTAATATCGGCCTGATGAAGGCAGTCAAGCGCTTTGACCCGGAGCGGGGTGTGCGTCTGGTGTCGTTCGCGTTGCACTGGATACGCGCTGAAATGCACGAATATATCCTGCGCAATTGGCGTCTGGTCAAGATTGCCACCACCAAGGCACAACGCAAACTGTTCTTCAACCTGCGCAGCCTGAAGCAGGGTTCGGAGTCGCTCAGGCCGCAGGAAGCCAACTCGATTGCGCAACAACTGAATGTCAGCACAGACGATGTGCTGGAGATGGAAGCCCGTTTCAACGGCCATGAGGTCGCGCTGGATCCGGGGGCAAATGATGAAGATGACAGCTATGCGCCCATCACCTACCTGGCGTCTGCTGCCGACGACGAGCCTTCCTCCATGCTTGAGAGAAAACAACTGGAGACGCTGAAGAACGTGGGGTTGGCACAGGCATTGGCTGGCCTGGATGAGCGTAGCCGCCGTATTATTGAGGCGCGCTGGCTACGCGAAGATACCACTGCGACACTACATGAATTGGCCGATGAGTTGGGCGTGTCAGCCGAACGCATACGCCAGATCGAACAGAAAGCGCTGGCGAAGATGCAGGTTACATTGTTGTCAGCCACATAACGCCGAGATTGGGATCGTAACTATTAAAAAAGCCGCAGGATTTTCCTGTGGCTTTTTTATTTCACTACCCTGAGATATGGCTTGGTTGGCGGAGGTGGCGACTTGTCGCCGTCCTCGGGTTCTGCTGCAGGCGCGGATTCCTGCACCTGAAACACCAGCCCTTGGCCATTTTCCTTGGCGAAAATACCGATTACCGCAGCTATCGGTACAACAATCCCATGTGGCACTCCGCCAAACCGTCCTTCGCAGGTAATCTCATCGTTATCCAGATGGAGATTGCGCACCGCATCCACACTAAGGTTGAGTACGATCTCCCCATCCTTGATGAAGGCCGTCGGTACCCGCGTCATCCCGTCTACACGCACCGCCAGATAGGGTGTCAGGCCACTGTCGGCACACCAGTCGTAAATCGCGCGAATCAGGTAAGGTTTGGTGGACAGGTCACTCACAATGCTTACTTGCGCATCGCTTTTTCGGCAGGCGTCATTGCCTCAATGTAGGCGGGGCGGGAAAACAGCCTTTCGGCATATTTCATCAGCGGCGCAGCCTCCTTGCCGAGCTGGATACCATAATGATCCAGACGCCACAGCAACGGTGCAATTGCCACATCGAGCATGGAGAACTCATCGCCCAGCATATATTTCTGTTTGGTAAATACCGGTGCGAGTTGCGTCAAATTATCGCGTACCGCCAGGCGCGCCTTGTCAGCTGCTTTCTGTGCGCCATGCTCAATGGCATCAATATGGCAAAACAATTCGCTCTCGAAGCGGTGCAGGAACAACCTTGCGCGCGCGCGCATCACCGGGTCGGCAGGCATCAACTGCGGGTGAGGGAAACGCTCATCGATATATTCGTTGATGATGTTGGCCTCAGATAAAATCAGGTCGCGTTCCACCAGCACCGGAACCTTGTTATAGGGGTTCATTACGGCAAGGTCTTCCGGTTTGTTGAACACGTCCACATCAATAATCTGGAAGTCCATGCCTTTTTCAAACAGGACAATGCGGCAACGTTGGCTGAACGGGTCTGTCGTTCCCGAGTAAAGCGTCATCATAGCGCGGCTCACTCCTTGATCTGTCGGTGGCGACGCATCGCACCGCTCGCCGGTATAAATAAAAACTTCGTCGCTGCCGCACCAACCAAGGCAGCGAACAGCACCGGAGCATTGCCGATACTGTGATTACCATTTGAAAACATGAAATTCTCCCCGTTTTTTCTGTACAGTACGAACCAAATCGCAATGCACAGGCTCGACCACAAAGGGCGGATGATGTCTATTTTGGAAAATAAAGTCAACTCCGAGTACATTCCATAAAAGTCGGGAATGCTCATTCATCCACGGTTAAAGCCGTGGTATCCTGTCCTTAATACAGCGTAAATTGACATCAAATAATTCGGGAATCCAGAGTCTATGGGCAAATTTATTCTTATCGCATTGCTTCTCTCACTCAACACGGCTGCCGCACTGGGGCTGAACGACCTTTCCGACAAGAATGCGGTGGCGGGGTTGAAAGAGGCTTTGGTGAAGGGTGCAGGTAATGCGGTGGGTAAGCTCGGCAGAGCAGATGGCTTTCTTGGCAATGCCCAAGTGAAAATTCCGCTGCCCGATTCACTGCAAAAGATGGATGGGTTGCTGCGCAATTTCGGCATGGGAAAGTATGCAGACGACCTGATAGTGACCATGAACCGCGCTGCCGAAGCAGCCGTGCCGGAGGCCAAAACACTGCTGGTAGGTGCGATAAAAAATATGAGCGTGCAGGATGCCAAGGGTATACTCGCAGGTGGCAACACTGCCGCTACGGAATATTTCCGCAACAAGACTTCGCAGCCGCTGGCTGAAAGATTTCTACCCATCGTAAAAAGGGCCACTGCCAAGGTGAATCTCGCCCAGAAGTATGACCAGTTCGCGGGGAAAGCCGCAAAATTCGGCCTGGTGGATGAAAAACAGGCGAATCTGGAAAGCTATGTCACACAAAAGGCGCTGGATGGTATGTTCCTGATGATGGCGGAAGAAGAAAAAAATATCCGTGCCGACCCAATGGGACAGGCCAGCAAGCTGCTATCAAAAGTATTCGGTGCAATCGGAAAATAAATCTGGAACAAATAGTACCTATGGCTGTCACATTTGGCGTTAAGCACACTTGCAGTATAAATTCCGCCGCTATTTGTTGGCTTAGGACAAATATGAGGGTTGGAATGAGTCACATATTTTTATACGTTAAGGAGGGGGCATCAATGAGCATTCGCAATCTGGTTATGTTGGCGGCAGGTTTGGTTCTGGCAGGTAACGCACTCGCCGAAAATGGTGAGGCACTGGCGAAAAAAGGCAATTGCCTGACTGGTTGCCACGCAATTGACAAGAAGCCACTTGGTCCATCTTTTAAGGATGTTGCCGCAAAATACAAAAATGACAAAGGTGCACAAGTCACGCTGGAAAAGAAAGTACGTAACGGCGGCGTCGGCGTATGGGGTTCAATACCAATGCCGGCAACTGCCGGCTCAATCAGTGACGGCGACATCAAGGCCATCGTGCAGTGGGTGTTGTCACTTAAGTAATTGCCTGCTTTCTACATGAAGACAAGGCCAGCGTGAAGCTGGCCTTGTCTTTAGTCTGGTAATTCCCCTGTCTTAAAGGTTTCCCCGGCTTAAGCTTGGGGTTTTTGCCGTTGCGGCCATTTGGCCTGCCCGGCGCTTCCACATTATTCTTTGGCTTGCGGCAATACCGGGAATGCCCATTCCCGAGAAGGCCAAAGCGAATTGGAGATAGGCGCTGGGGTATAATTGATTGCGCTACACTTATTGCCGCACCATCCATGAATATTTTCTACGAAGAAGACGGCACTTTCAAAGTCGGCACTATCCTTGCCGACAACACCACCTCATTGCAGGTGGAAAGCATGCATGGCAAGCGCAGCAAGATCAAGGAGGCAAGCGTGCTGCTGCGCTTTGCCCAGCCGGGATTGACAGAATTTATGGCGCAGGCGGGAAACATCGCAGCAGACATGGATGTGGAGTTCCTGTGGGAATGCAGCCCGCCGGAAGACTTCGGCTTCAGCAAGCTGGCCAGCGAGTATTTCGGCCATGCACCCAACTCCATCGAAGCAGCAGGCACGTTGATTCGCCTGCATTCCTCGCCGATGTATTTTTACAAGAAGGGCAAGGGGCACTACAAGGCCGCCCCGCCTGATGCGCTCAAGTCGGCGCTGGCCAGTGCCGAGAAAAAACGTTTGCTGGCCGCATTGCAGGCGCGTTACACCGAGGAACTGACCTGCTTCAAATTGCCGCCGGAATTTGCCGACAAGTTGCCGCAACTGCTGTACAAGCCCGACCGCAACCTGCCGGAAACAAAGGCGCTGGAAGCCGCCTGTGCCGCCACGCGTTTGTCTGCGGTGCATCTGTTGCAGCGCTGCGGCGCGCTGCCTTCCTCGCAGGACTACCATTTGCAGCGCTTCCTGTTCGAGCACTTCCCGCAGGGCACCGGTTTCCCGCAAGTCAGCGTGGACCCGCACCCGGAATTGCCGCTGGCCGAAGATACCGCCTTCAGCATCGACGATGCGTCCACCACGGAAATTGACGATGCCTTCTCGGTACGCAAACTCGCCAGCGGCAACTGGCGTATCGGTGTGCACATCGCCGCGCCTGCACTGACCATTCCTCCCGGCTCGCCGATTGATGCCATCGCCGCCCAGCGCATGTCCACGGTGTACATGCCGGGCGACAAGATCACCATGCTGCCGGACAGCGTGGTGCAGGCCTATACGCTGAGTGCGGACACCGTTTGCCCGACGCTTTCCATGTACCTCGAAGTGGAGGCCGATACGCTCGCCGTACTCAATACGGAAAGCCGCATCGAGCGCATCCACATTGCCGCCAACCTGCGCCATGACACGCTGGAGCCCCTGTTCAACGAAGCCACGCTGGCCGCCGGCAAGCAGGATTATCCCTACGCGCCGGAGCTCAAGCTGCTGTGGAGCATCGCACAAAAGCTGGAAGCGCTGCGCGGCAAGTCTGCCGATAACAGCACCCAGCAGATAGACTATAATTTTCATGTGGAAAGTGACCGCGTCACCATCAGCACGCGGGAGCGTGGCTCACCCATCGACAAGGTGGTGGCGGAGTTGATGATTTTCGTCAATGCGGAATGGGGCAAATTGCTCGCGGCGCACGACGTGGCCGGTATCTACCGCACACAGGGCAACGGCAAGGTGAAGATGAGCACAGTGCCTGCGCCGCACCAGGGGTTGGGCGTGGCGCAGTATTTATGGTCCAGCTCGCCGCTGCGCCGCTATGTGGATTTCGTCAACCAGCGCCAGATCATCAACCTGTTGCGTGGCGAGGCACCGGCCTATGCAAAGAACGACACCGCATTATTCGCCGTGATGAGCGATTTTGACGCAGCCTACACCGTGTATAACGAATTTCAGCGCAACATGGAACGTTACTGGTGTCTGCGCTGGCTGTTGCAGGAGAAAGACAAGCTGGCCGTTACGGGTAACACTCCCCTGCTTGAAGCCCCCCGCCTCAATCCTCTGGGTGAAACAACTAGCCATTCAACTAGGCTGCAAAATACCGCAGCCAAGTTGCTGGTTACCCCGCAAGCGGGAGAGGAGGCAAGCGTGAAAACGAGGCCGAAGGCCGAAGTTTCGAGGGACGGCCAAAGCAATCTTATTGTCGAGGCGCTGGTGCTGCGCGAAAACCTGGTAAGGCTTGCGAACATCCCGCTGATGGGACGCATCCCCTCTCTGCCGGAGCTGCCGCCCAATAGCCGTGTCGTACTGGAAATCGGCGAGATTGACCTGCTCGACCTGAATTTCAATGCCCGCTTCGTGGCAGAGGCAGATACAATCGCATCATGATCAGGAAAAAATCTACAGAGATCGCCGCAGACAGGCCGGGCTGCAATGCGTACACACTGTACAGTGGTTTGCGATGAAGACTAATCCCCGGTTTATGTCTGAACCGTACAGGTAGACGAGAAACGAGCAGGCATGCAATACAGCAGACTGGCCGCACAGCAGGCCTTGGCAGGTTTCCTCAAACAGCCGCTTTCGGCTGCTTTTGCCTTCTCGTTGGTGCTGCATTCTATTGTGCTGTTTGGCGTCGGCTTTGTCCTGCCCGACCCGCGCAAGGCTGCCGATTCCCAGCACCCGCTGCAAGTGGTACTGGTCAACAGTAAATCCAGGGAACGCCCGGCCCACGCCGATGCACTGGCGCAACACAACCTCGATGGTGGCGGGAATACTGCTGAAAAGCTCAGGGCGTCCACTTCCATGCCAATACTAAGCGATGACAAGCAATTCACGCCGGAGCAGGCCGCCCAGCGCGTACAACAACTGGAACAGGAAACCAAACGCCTGATGACCCAGGCCAAGAGTACATACAGTGTTGAACAGGAAAAAAATCAGCAGCAACAGCAGGAGAGCGACCGCAAGAGCGGCGAAGACCTGGTGCAGCGTAGCCTGGAAATTGCCCGCCTGGAAGCGCAAATCGAGAAAAACACTCGCATGTATCAAGAAATGCCCCGACGCAAGTTTATCGGGGCACGGACTCGAGAGTATCGCTTTGCGCAATATATCGAGGACTGGCGCATCAAGGTAGAGCGCATCGGAAACCTGAATTACCCCGAAGATGCGCGCAGGCAGAAAATTTATGGCAGCCTGCAACTGACCGTATCCATCCGTGCCGACGGCAGCGTGGAAAGTGTGGAGGTAAGCCATTCATCCGGGCAGCGCATCCTGGATGCGGCGGCACAGCGCATCGTCAAGCTGGCTTCCCCCTTCGCGCCGCTCCCGCCGGACATTCGCCGCGACACCGACATCCTCAGCATCACCCGCACTTGGACTTTCACCCAGACAGAGAGACTGGAGAGTGAGTAAACTTCCTTCCTTGGCACCATCGCCGTTCGGCTATATTGTGCGGAAGGCAGGTAAGTGCGGCCATCTCGGGCGCACAAAAGAAAATGGCTTGCAGCAATGCAAGCCATTTTTGTACTATTGATCCGGCACGGATTAAACTAAACCACCGTTCGTGCTGAGCATGTCGAAGCACATGAATCCGTACACATTTCGACAGGCTCAATGCGAACGGATTCATGGATAAAGTGTGCCGAACCTATAGTAACAGGCTGGTAGTTTCAGCGTATCCCCTCACGCTGAGTCAACCAGATGCGGTAGACGGCAGGCTGTTGGTGTGATACTGATCCGGCGCTGGCCACAATCACGGGGGTATCAACCGGACCTGCTTTAGCCACGGCAGGCTGTGAACTTTTTATGCCGTCATCAGCAGATGTTTTCCCAGTTGCACTACCATCATCCTCATCCTCAAATTTTTCGTGTGGAGGATCGCCGTCATATACCAGGCTTCGGCGGTGTTGCAGATAGGCGTCGCGGATAAAGGTATAGCGGTCAATGGCGGCAGTATCCAGTACTTTTTCCTGATCCAGCACTCCGGCACGGTAGCTTATACCTTCGGCCAGGATCAGCTGGTTGCGTGTAGGCATATGCCTGACGTGGGTAATGAGGCTGGCTTTGGTATCGGGGATCAGGCCGATGCCGTCCCGGATGGAACTGGGCCCGAGAATGGGAAGTACCAGATAGGGGCCGCTGTCGATGCCCCAGTAACCCAGGGTCTGGCCAAAATCCTCATTGTGTTTTTCCAGCCGGTCAGCGACATTAATCAGGCCGAAAAGTCCAAGTGTCGAGTTAACCCAGAAACGGGTTCCGTCAGAGAAGGCTTGGACAAATTTGAATTGCAGCACGTCGTTCAGGGTAACAAGCACATCGTCAAGATTGGAGAAAAAATTGCTGACCATTGTTTTGCCGGGGCCAGGCATGACCGTGCTGTAGCCTTGTGCAATGGGCTTGAATACAGCCTTGTCCACCGTATCGTTGAATTGATATACGCCGCGATTAAACGGCTCGAACGGGTCTTTGGGGTTATGGTGGGATGAGGCACAGCCACCCAATACAAAGCCGGTGAGGAGTATGAAAATACGAAATGTATGCATGAGCATCCGGTAAGGTGCGATGTTAGCTTTTGCGATTATAGAACGAATGCCTGTTGCCGCAAAGTCCCAAAATTTTCCATTAGCTGTTTGAAGTGCGGTCCGGGATAAAATCCAGCCAGGACTGACACTGCGCCTCATGGCGGCTACGTGCAACGCAGAGAGGGGCGGCAAGTGTAAGCAAGTTAATGCGCAGGCGCGGTAAGATTCCCGATATGGAACTGAAAATTATTTGCCTTGCGGTCGGCGAAGAAATGTTGCAGGGTAAAACGCACCGGGCGGAAGGCGAGTTCATCCCAGGGGATGTCCGGCTCTTCAAACAGCTCAACTTCCAGGCTTTCCGTGCCTGGCGAGAAATTCAGGTCGAGCAGCCTGGCGCGGAAGATCAGATGCACCTGATTGATGTAGGGCAGGTTGTACATCGAATACAGCTCGCCAGTCTCGATACGCGCATTGGCTTCTTCCAGTGTTTCGCGTATGGCCGCTTCAGCCGTGGTTTCGCCGTTTTCCATGAAGCCTGCAGGCAGCGTCCATAGCCCGTGGCGCGGTTCGATGGCGCGGCGGCATAACAGGATGCGCCCATCTTCCCACTCCGGGATGGCGCCGATAACCAGCTTGGGATTCTGGTAGTGGATGGTGGAGCAGTTGGTGCAAACGTAGCGCGGGCGGTTGTCATCGGGCAGTTGGCACAGCGCAACCGGTGCGCCGCATTCGCTGCAGAACTTCATTTCCAGAGCTGCCACCACGATTTTTCCTCCTTTGGGGGCGGTTCGGCATTTTTTTGCTGGGGGATGGCAGCAGGTGTTGCCTTCTCTTCTTCCCAGAATTGCCACCACGATTTCCTGTTCTTGAGCGAATAGGGTGAAGCCAGCGCCATGTCACTTTTCGTGGTGTTCTTGTCGAGTACGCGCTGTGCATCGTCACGCAACTCCTTCATTCCCATGGCGTCATAAGCCTGCACCATGATTTGCAGCGCATCGCGTGTTTGCGGGGTTTGTGGGAAGTCGCTGAGTATCCCCTTGGCACGGTTGACGGCGGCTACATAGGCGCCGCGGCGCAGGTAATAGCTGGCGACATGAATCTCATTCTGAGCCAGTGCATTGATCAGGTATTGCATGCGCAGCCGGGAGTCGGGCGCATATTTGCTGTCGGGAAAGCGCGTCACCAGTTCCTTGAATGCGTCGAAAGAATCCCGTCCGGCCCTGGGGTCACGCTCGGAAAGATCCCTTTTTACTAGCTCGCCCAACAAGCCGAGATCCTCATTGAAATTGGTCAGGCCTTTCAGGTAGTAGGCATAATCCACGTGCGGGTTGTTGGGATATTGTTTGATAAAACGGTCTGCCGCAGCAAGCGCCGAGTCCGCATCTTTCTGTTTATAATAGGCATAGGCGATTTCCAGTTGTGCCTGTTGCGCGTAGCGGCCATAGGGATAGCGTGACTGTAATTGTTCAAAAGTTTTTATCGCTGTTTCATAATGCTCATCTTTCATCTCATCCATGGCATCTGCATAAAGCTCATTGACCGGTTTGTTGGATGTTGTGGTGGGCATTCCCTCAGGTAGCGGCGAGAACATATTGCACGCGGTTAGCGTGAATAGCAGGATTAAAGCTAAACTATGGCGCATGACTGAACCCAGAAAAATATTGACTAATTATAACAACAAAGTCAGGCATGGCGATTCCTCAAGTTTGCAAGGAAACGAAGAGCTGCCGGTTTCCGGCAAACACGCTGCCCGGCAAACTGAATACGGATACGATGCTGTGGATGGTGCAGATGAATATGGAACCGGTGCTGCCGAAAAAACAGATGCCTTTTCCCCGTGCGCATTCAAAGTACCGGGAGAATGTGCGGGGATGCGCCTCGATCAGGTATTGGCCAGGCTATTGCCGGAATATTCGCGCAGCCGGCTGCAAGACTGGATAACGCAGGAACAGGTCAAACTCGATGGCGTATCCGCCACCATCAGGCAGAAGGTATGGGGCGGCGAAGCGATAGAAGTCGTGCCGCAGTCGCACCCTGCCGAACAGCCTTATCAGGCCGAGGACATCGCACTGAATATCGTGTTCGAGGATGACAGCATTATCGTCATCAACAAACCCGCCGGGCTGGTGGTGCACCCCGGCAGCGGCAACTGGGAGGGAACCTTGCTTAATGCGTTGCTGCACCATGCGCCGCAACTTGCCGAGATTCCGCGCGCCGGGATCGTGCATCGCCTGGACAAGGACACCAGCGGCCTGCTGGTGGCAGCCAAGACGCTTACCGCACAAACTGCGCTGGTGCGCCAGTTGCAGGCACGCACGGTGCAGCGTGAATACTATGCGCTGGTGTATGGCGAAGTGTTGCGCGCAGGCACGGTGGATGCGCCCATGGGACGCCACCCCGCACAGCGCACCAAGATGGCGGTGGTGGCGGATGGCAAACCCGCCATCACACATTACAGCATAGCGGAACGCTTCCCCGCCGCTTTGACTGGCTCAGGACAGGGCTGCACCCTGCTGCGCTGCAAACTTGAAACCGGGCGTACCCACCAGATCCGCGTGCACCTTGCCTCCATCCGCCATCCCTTGGTCGGCGACAGCACCTACATAAAAGGCGCGCAAAGATGCGCACCGCAACTGCGCCCCATCCTTGCGGCTTTTCCGCGCCAGGCATTGCACGCGGCACAACTCGGGCTGGAACATCCGGTGACGGGCGAATGGATGGAATGGCAGGCGGCTTTGCCGGAAGACATGGCGCGACTGCTGGACCGCATCAGGCAAGCAACGCATGAACCTGCTTGAGCATTGCATCATTCCCGACTGGCCAGCACCGGAAAATGTGCATGCCTTGCAAACCACGCGCAACGGCGGCGTAAGCAGCTCGCCCTACAACAGCCTCAACCTTGGCGATCATGTCGGCGATGTACCGCTTGCCGTGGCGCACAACCGCATGTTGCTGGAATCATTGCTGCCGAGCGAACCGGTGTGGCTCAAACAAGTGCATGGCGCGGCGGTGTCTGATGCCCATGATGCGGATTGCGGGCCGGAGGCGGATGCCTGTGTGTCATCGCGCGCAGGCGCGGTGTGCGTAGTGATGACGGCGGATTGCCTGCCCGTATTGCTGTGCGATGAACAAGGCAGCGTGGTCGGCGCGGCACATGCGGGCTGGCGCGGGTTGTGCGAGGGCGTAATCGAGCAGACCGTGCGCACCATGCATGTAAAACCCGCTGCCCTCATGGCATGGTTGGGGCCAGCTATTGGAGCGCATAAATTCGAGGTGGGTGATGAAGTGCGCGCGGCATTTATCGCCAGACAGCCGCAAGCTGTTGTGGCTTTTGCAACCGGTGCACCGGGCAAATGGTTGGCCGACATTTACCGGCTCGCGCGCCTGCGCCTGAATGCGCTGGGCATCACACGTATTTACGGCGGCGGCCTGTGTACTTACACCGACCATGAGCGGTTCTTCTCCTACCGGCGCGACGGTGTGACCGGGAGGATGGGTACTTTTATCTGGCTGGAATAAGCGGAAATGCCGGTAACAGTTTTCGAGATGCGGCTGCGCGGCTTGCCTGCCTGAATATTTACAGATTGGGGTTGGTTTAAAGCAAGGATTCCACTGCCGCCATATCCGCATGTCTTTCCGGCTTGCGCATGCCGCTGTGGCGTGTATTCTCGGGCAGTACGGCAATGTGCACCGGCACACCGCTTTCAGTTTGCAGTGTAAAGCTGGGAACGGCTTGTTGCCTGCCCTTCAATTGCGTGTGCCACTCGCCGCTCTCGAAGGGTAATTCGTGTTTGAGCAGGAACATCATTACTGCCTTCTCATCGTCGGAATAAATCAAAAGGTTGATGTCTGATTGCTCGCCTGCCGTGCCGTCCAGCACGGAGCCGGTAAGGTAGGGCTGGAATGGCTCCAGCAGGCGCATGATGGCCAGCGCCTCCCGGCGTAATTGTTGCAGGACGGGCGGGTGGCTTTCGTGCTGGTACAAGGCGCGGAAACTGCGTAATGCGGCTTCGATTTCTTCATTGCTGGGCAGGTGTTGCGTATCTGTTGCCCCCATTTGTCTGGCAGCCTTGCGCTTGGCAAAGGCATAGTCGGTAATGCCGTGTTCAGCCATCAGGCGGGCGGCATGGTGCGTAAGCTGTTCGCGCATAAGGTCGCGCCGGTGAAAACGGTCTTTGTCTTTGCTCATTATCTCAGGTCAGAATAGCTGATCCTTGACGGCTTCGTTTTGCGATTGCCCGGCTGGTGTGGCAGATTGCTCCGGCGGGAGGTTTTCCTGGTAGAAATATTCCACCAGTTCCCCGTTGGCATCACGCAGACCGTTATTGTTGATGCGCGCAGCCACCATGTTGCCGGGCATGCTGTAAACCGCTTCGGGCACATCTTTCAGGACCTTGCTCATATAGTCCATCCAGATAGGCAGCGCAGCCCCTCCCCCGGTTTCCTTGTCGCCCAGGCTGCGCGGGTTATCAAAGCCGATCCATGAAATTCCCACTATGGTGGGCTGGAAGCCGCAGAACCATGCATCCATGGAATCGCTGGTAGTGCCGGTTTTGCCTGCCAAATCATGGCGGCCCAATTGCATGGCGCGGGTGGCGGTACCATGACGCACCACATCCTGCATCATGCTGACCATGCTGTAGGCGTTGCGCACATCGATCACCTGCTCGGCGTTTTCTCCGGCCACAACCGGGGCGGCCTGGTTCAGTATATTTCCCTTGTTATCTTCAATGCGCTGGATCAGGTAGGGGGTGATGCGGAAGCCGCCGTTGGCAAAAACAGAATAGCCTGCCAGCAATTGCATGGGCGTGACCGAGCCGGCGCCCAGCGCCATGGTGAGATAGGGCGGGTGCTTGGTTGCATCGAAGCCGAACTTGGTGACATAGTCCTGCGCATACTGCGGCGTAATGGCTTGCAGAATACGAATGGAAACCAGATTCTTGGACTTGGTGAGCCCCTGCCTCATGCGCATGGGGCCTTCGAATTTGCCATCGTAATTTTTTGGTTGCCAGGCCTCGCTGCCCGTTTCTGCGGCGCCAAATACCAGAGGTGCGTCGTTGATTACGGAGGCGGGCGTAAAACCTTTTTCCAGTGCGGCAGAATAAATAAACGGCTTGAAGCTGGAGCCCGGCTGGCGCCAGGCCTGCACGACGTGGTTGAACTGGTTGCGGCTGAAGTCGAATCCGCCAACCAGGGAGTATATTGCGCCATCATGCGGGCTGGCAGAAACAAAGGCGGCTTCCACTTGCGGGAGCTGCGTAATCTGCCAGACTCCCTTTTCGTTTTGCTGCACACGGATTAGCGAGCCAGCGCGTATACGCTGGTTCAATGCGGCCTTCTCACCCAGCGCGCGCTGTGCGAATTTCAGGCCGTCGCCGGTAATTTCTGCAATTTGTCCGCCCTTGCAATAGGCGCGAACGGACTTTGGACCGGCCTGCTGTACCACGGCGGGAACCAGGTCGTCACTGTCGGTAATGTCTTGCAGCGCGTCTTCCATCTGTTCATCGGTGGCATTGCCATTGCGCAGGTCAATGTAGCCTTCCGGCCCGCGATAACCGTGGCGCTGATCGTATTCCAGCACATCTTTGCGCACCGCCTTGTAGGCCGCCGCCTGGTCTTGCTGGCGTATGGTGGTATAGACCCTGATGCCCTGTGTGTAGGTATCCTCCTGATAGCGTTCGTACACCACCTGCCTGACCATTTCCGCCAGGTAATCGGCCTTGACCGGGTATTCCTGGTTGCCGTGCTTGGCAACCAAGTGCTGTTGTTGCGCGGCTTCCAGTTGCGCGTCATCTATAAAGCGTAGTTCGTGCATGCGCCGCAGCACATACATCTGGCGCAGCTTGGCGCGCTTGGGGTTGACCACCGGATTGAAGGCGGAGGGGGCTTTGGGCAAGCCGGCCAGCATTGCCATTTCGGCAGTGTTGAGCTGGTCGAGATTCTTGCCAAAATAGACCTGGGCGGCAGCGGCGAAACCGTAAGCCCGCTGCCCGAGGTAAATCTGGTTAATGTAGAGCTGGAGGATTTCATCCTTGTTGAGATTATGTTCAATCTTCAGGGCAAGCATGACCTCATTGAACTTGCGCGACAGGGTTTTTTCCTTGGACAGGAAGAAATTGCGTGCCACCTGCATGGTGATAGTGCTGGCGCCCTGTTTTGCGCCGCCCGAGGTAAAGTTGGAATAAGCGGCACGCAATACCCCCGCGTAATCTATTCCTCCGTGCTCATAGAAGCGGTCGTCTTCGGCGGCGAGAATAGCTTTTTTCATCATGTCGGGGACTTCGCCAATCTTGACCAGCGCACGGCGCTCTTCGCCAAATTCGCCGAGCAGGGCGCCTTCCGCGCTATACACGCGCAGCGGAATCTTGGGCCTGTAATCGGTCAATACTTCCAGCGAAGGCAATAAGGGATAGGTCAGCATTGCCGCAAACAAGAGCAGCAGTAACGGCAGGAGTGCGAGAGCAAGTGCGGCGATAGCCGGGTAAAGCCACCAGCGTAAGTTCATGTCGAGCGGGATGTTGCCGAGGATTGGTGACTGATTATTATATAGGCTCTTGCCATTAAAAATAGCCCTAAGCGCTGCACCCGGCAGCTTTTATCTTGGGTCAATTCGTCCGCTACAGCCAGCGTTGCATCGAATAGCCACCGATCAGCGGGCGTTGCAGGGCGGCGCTGACTATCTGCCTGCCCCACTTGAATTCCTTGTACAGTACGAGAAAACGCCACATGTCGCGCAATACTTTGACACGGTCGCGCCTGTCCAGCGCCATCAGGGCGGCGGGGAAATCGGCCTCGTGCGGGCGGGCGAAGGCGATCTTGAGCGGGTTCCACTGGTCGGTGGTGCGGCGCACTTCCGAGGCGATCATCTTGCGGTACATTTCCTGCACCGGACGGTTGCGCAATCGGGCTTCCACCACCGCTTCGCCGCATATCGCGCCGGAGTGCAGCGCGCAACTCATGCCTTCGCCGATCATGTTGAGGAAGCCCGCCGCCTGCCCGGTGATCAGCACATTGCCCTTGCCGAACACATAGCGGTTGATCAGCGACGGCCCGAAATTCTGGCCGCAACCTTCGTCCTCGGCGTGCGGATGCAGGCGCACGCCGTGCTTGTCGGTCAGGTAATTCACCACGTTCTCATGCTTCTTGGCGAAATTGTCGCCGCGCTTGAAGCCCACGCCGACGATCTGCCGCCCATCGCGGGCATGGCTCCAGGTATAGTGTCCCAGGCCGGGATGGAACCAGAAATGGAAATACTGCTCATCCAGCGGGCACTCGATGATCTCGTGAAATTTCTGCCCCACAAAAAACCACGGGATGGATTTCTGGTATTCCGGATAGACCGCGCGGATCACCGGTGAATTCGGCCCGTCCGCGCCGATGACCTGGCGTGCCCGGTATTCCACCGGCTCGCCGTTCTTGCGCGCCGAGACGATCACATGGCCGCCGTTATCCTGCAAGCCGGTAAATGCCGTCTGGTCATGGACTTCCGCGCCGCTGCGCTGGATCGCCCAGTGATCCGCATGTTTGCGGTGCAGATGCGGCGTGACACCGCCGAAAAAATCCATCGACATCGACACCATGCTGGGAAAGTGGAAAGTCACGCCACGGCACGCGGTCGGGTCATGCAGGATTTCACGCGGCAGCGGGCCGAAATTTTCCAGTAAGAAACGATGCCCGCGCGGGGAGAGTATGCCGCTGCAAATCTTGTGGCGCGGCAACTCGTGACGCTCAAGGACAATGGTTTCCAGCCCCGCATCCACCAGGCGTTTTGCGGCTGCGGCGGAAGCCAGCCCGGCACCGACAATGACAACATCAACCGTGCGCATCAGGGTAAAACTCCTTCAAGTAAGCGGCCTTCTGTAAAAAACACCCATTCACTCCGCCAGCGCGACCGATTTGATCATCGCATACACGGCAAGTCCTTCGTGCAAGGCCAACCGGTCACGCGACCATGCGGTGATTTCCGCAAACAGGTTTTGCCCGTCGCTCAAGCGCAAGCCGAGCAGCGCGTGCCCCTCACGCACGAGATCGATGCTCTGGATGGTTACCGGCAGGATATTCAGCAGGCTCGTATCTTCCGGTCTGGTGAGCGCGATACCGACATCTTTCGCGAGTATGCGCAGGCGCTGCGGCCTGCCGGCACTGGCCGCGTGGATGGGATTCCCCAGCCACAGGCAATGTTCGCCGACATGGAAGGAGGTGAGTCCATGCTTCTGCTGTCCAGACCTGCCCTCGATGACCGACACGCATCCACCGTCGCTGAACAGCGGCGAGTCCGGCCGCGACAAGGCTTGTTTGAGCGTCTCGATGCGGTCGATGCACCC
The DNA here is from genome assembly GCA_028713345.1 of Gallionellaceae bacterium. Classification (GTDB taxonomy): domain Bacteria; phylum Pseudomonadota; class Gammaproteobacteria; order Burkholderiales; family Gallionellaceae; genus JAQTOM01. The sequence continues at coordinate 33,492 of JAQTOM010000012.1, forward strand.
CTTCTGCATGAACACCACGCGGTCCGCCAGGCGCTCGACCTCGGCTGGCGCATGGGTGACGTACACAATCGGCACACCGGCCTGCTGCACCATGCGCTCCAGAAACGGAAGAATATCACGCTTGGCCTGGGTGTCGAGCGCCGAAAGCGGCTCGTCCATCAGCAGCAGGCGCGGGCTGGACAGCAGCGCGCGGGCGATGGCGATGCGCTGCCGTTCCCCACCGGACAGGCTGGCGGGGTCGCTGCGTTCGATCAGGTTGCCCAGCCCGAGCCACTCCACTGCTTGTCCCAGTTGGACTCTGCGTTGAGCTTGCGGAATACGCTTCAAGCCGTATTCCAGATTGCGCCGCACCGACAGATGCGAAAACAGGCTGGCCTCCTGGAACACATAGCCCAGCGGACGCCGGTGTGTCGGCAGGAAATTTGCGCCATCCTGCCACACCTCATCCTGCATCCGCAGCATCCCGCTGGTTGTCCGTTCCAGCCCCGCAATGCAGCGCAACAGGGTCGTCTTGCCCGAACCGGATGGGCCGAACAGCGCGGTGATGCCGCGTGCGGGCAACTGCAAATCCACGTTCAGCGCAAAGCCGGGATAGGCGAGATCGAAGCGGGTGTGGATCATTATTATTTGCGTTTGGTCGGGTTGAAGGTGTAGAGCAGCAGCAGCACGACAAACGAGAACGCCACCATGCTTGCCGACAGCCAGTGCGCCTGGGCATATTCTATCGCTTCGACGTGATCGTATATCTGCACCGACACCACGCGGGTCTGGCCGGGGATATTGCCGCCGATCATCAACACCACACCGAATTCGCCGACGGTGTGCGCGAAGCCGAGCACCGCCGCGGTGAGAAATCCGGGTTTCGCCAGCGGCAGCGCCACGCTGAAAAACCGGTCCGGCGCGGAAGCGCGCAGCGTCGCGGCGGCTTCCAGCGCCCGTTCCGGAATGGCCTCGAAAGCATTCTGCAAGGGCTGCACCACAAAAGGCATGGAATAGAAAACCGAGGCGACGACCAATCCCGCGAAGGTGAACGGAAGTATGCCGATGCCGAGCGTCTGGGTGAGATGCCCGATGGAGCCGTGCGGCCCCATCGTTATCAGCAGGTAGAAACCCAGCACTGTCGGCGGTAACACGATGGGCAACGCAACCACCGCGCCTATCGGCGCTTTCCAGCGGGAAGGGGTGCGTGCCAGCCACCATGCGATGGGCGTGCCGACGAGCAGCAGGATGAGCGTGACTGTCGTGGCTAATTTGAAGGTGAGCCAGACTGCGGACAGGTCGGCGGCGGAGAAGCTGGATTCCATTCTGCTATTTTGCTTTACTTGGCAGAACAAAGCCAGAGCGCTTCATGCTTGCGTGCCTCGCGGCTCATCATGAAGCACGCGTGCGCCTGCTCCTGCTTCATACATAGGGTGGATAAAGACGCGTAGCGTCGTCGCCATCTATTTGCCAGTGGCTTCGCCAGGCAACACGAAACCGTATTTCGTCATCACGGCACGCGCCGGTTTGCTGCCCATGTAGCCGGCGAAGCGTTTGGCCAGCGCATTGTTTTCAGCGCGCCTGGTGATGACGTAACCCTGTTCCAGCGGTTCATGCAGCTTGTCGGGAATAAGGTAATACCCGCCCTTGTTCGCCAGTTCCGGATTAATTGCCAACGCCAGGGCGATGACGCCCACCTCGGCATTGCCCGTCTGCACAAACTGTGCGGTTTGTGCGATGTTCTCGCCATAAACCAGCTTGGACTCAATTTTTTCCAGCAGACCGGAAGCACGCAGCGCTTCTTCGGCACGCTTGCCGTAGGGAGCATGTTTCGGATTGGCAATGGCGACGCGGGTAATTTTCGGATTGGTCAAGCTAGCCAATGTCATTTGGCTCGCATCCATGCTCGCGCTCCACAGTACGATGCGGCCAAAGGCGTATGGTTTCACGTCGGAGGCAGCCAAGCCGCTCTTCACCAACTCGCGTGGTAAAGCAATATCAGCGGAGAAAAAAAGGTCATAAGGCGCGCCTTGCTGAATCTGTGTGTGAAACTTACCGGAAGAACCATAGGCCACATCCACATCATCGCCCGGATTGGCCGCCTTGAAAATGGTGACGATCTCATCCATGGCGAATTTGAGATCGGACGCTGCCACTACAGTAATTTTCTCTGCATGTGCGGTCGTTGCAAGCAAGAGCGAACCGGCTAGCAGCAGGCAGTTGGCCAGCC
>JAQTOM010000012.1:35800-38597 GCA_028713345.1 Gallionellaceae bacterium
GGGGAGGGACCGAGGGTGGGGGAGGTTTTCTATTTGCGACGGCTCTGTCATGTATTATGGAAATCTCAATAGTAGATCGTCTTATTAAAATTTTTACAAATACACCGTTCGGCCTGAGCTTGTCGAAGGCCAGTATTCACGCGGCACTGACGGTTCGACAAGCTCACCGCGAACGGTAATTTTTATAGAAGTGCTCTACTAGTTAGCTCGCCACATCAACAATCACGCTGGATGCCTTGAAGATTGCGCTCGCCTTTCCTCCGGGCTGCCAGCCCGAGGTTGGCGGCGCTTTCGTTGGTGATGATCGAGGCGATTGCACGCTGGGTTTTCGTGTCCTCGGCGCCGGTCACGGTGAATATCCTCCGGTCTGGGAATCGAACTGGATGCATGCAGCCACGGCCTTTTCCGGTTTGCCCGTTTTCCCACTGAGCGCCACTGGCGCACCGGAACGGCATGGCCATGCTCCCAGTTGCAGTAATGGCATGCGATGGCCTTAAATTCAGAAGATATGTTTCATGCCGAGCGAGAAAGCGGAAGGGCTGGCGCCTTTGGCAAGAGCGGTAACGTTGGCGGTTGCGGCATTTTCGCCATTCAGGCTGTAGTCCATATTCGCATCGTTGTTCAGCTTGGTGTATGTAACATAGAGGTTGGTGCGTTTGCTCATCGTGTGGTCATAGCCGACAGTAACATGCTTTGCGCCGGTGTTAACGGCATTGCCATCCTGCAAATTATACGCCTTGGTGTACGCCAGCTTTACCGCATCGTTTGCAGTGAGGTTGTACTGGCCGGACAAGTATATGGCTTTATGGCCGTAACAGCTTGCTCCGGCAGCAAGGCCTGCGCAGGCTGTGCCAGCCGTTGCCGCACCGCCGCCGAAGTTATCGCTGATTCTTTCATAGGCTGCGTTTATGGCAAACTGGCTTACTTTATAGCCGCCACCCAGTTTCCAGGCTGTTTCACGGGTGTTGGGAGAAGCGCCGTTTGCAGCCGCGACGACTCCGGTGCCAACAGTGCCATATTCGTTCCGCTGGTAGGCCAGGGATCCGAAGAATGGGGCTATGTCATACGTTCCGGCCAGCGACCAGATACTGCCTTTGGACTGGGTGGAAAGAGTGGCAGATTCTGCACCGGCAACGTAAGCGGCGGTTACTTTAAAGCCGTTCATTACCGGGCTGTTGTACATCACTATATCGGTAACGCGCTTGGCAAATCCATTGGGGTCGGCGCTACCCTTGCCCTTGCCGCCGGCCATCAAGGCACGGTTGTCGGTGACATGGTCATAAAACAGGTCCAGCCGGCGGTCCGATGTCTTGTATGGGGTGTCGTGGCGACCGAAGATCAGTGAACCCAGGCTGTCGTTCTTCAGGCCGACGAAAGTGTTGCGGGTACCCAAAAAAGAATTAGTGGGGGCAGCGCCCGCTGTGTTGGAGCCATCCAGATCGACTTCGGTTTCAACCTGCCAGATGGCTTTCAGGCCATCGCCCAGGTCTTCCTCACCTTTGAAGCCGATTTTTGAGGAGCTGCTCGATATCCTGTTAACTCTGGCGCCGGTGGCTCCAGTGCGCGGATTGTCGCCATTGTTTGTCATGTCGAAGGACGCATCGGCTGTGCCGTAAATGGTTACGTTGGCGGTGTCGGCCAAGACCGGCATCGGTAAATTAATAGCTGCAACCAGTGCAGCAATAATAAGTCTCTTTTGCATCATTAAATTTCCCTTGGTTAGTCTATCCTGCACACAGCTGCATGGCGCTGCCCCATTTTTAAAACTGTATAAAGCAACACGCTATTTATCAACGTATATAACGCCAGACAAAAAAATAGCGGCAATACGCACCACATCATTCGGTCACGCCGATGATGACGTGGGAAGCCTTGATCAATGCGCAGGCGCCGTCACCGACGGACAGGCCGAGCGTCTTGTGCGATTCATTGGTGATGATCGCGGCAAGCGTGACGCCGTCCGCAAGCTCCAGCACCACCTCGGTGTTGACCGCCCCCTCTTCTATGCGCGTGACTGTCCCGCACAACCGGTTGCGCGCCGATGTTCTGATCTTCTCGTCAGCCGGGGTCAGGATTATCCACGAGGCCTTGATCAGGGCGTAACCGGCCTTGCCCGGCTTCAATCCCAGCGAGCGGACGCTGTCCAGGGTAATCGTGGCATAAATGGCATCGCCACCCGCAAGTTTTAGGGTGACTTCCGCGTTGACCGCCCCCTCCTTGATCGCCTCGACGGTTCCCGCCAAGGCGTTGCGTGCGCTGGTTTTCATTTCCATCCTCTTCAGCATTTGATAGGTTTTGCCCAGTGTTTCATCACTGTCGAGCGCGGTAATAAATTGCGCCTGTAACGCCGACAGGCGTCCAAGCTCGGCCACCAATTGCTTGCCCGCTTCCGTCAGTTCCGCCCCGCCACCCCCGCGACCGCCCTGCCGTGCAACCACCAGGGGAGCGCCCGCGAGATTGTTCATCGCCTCCACCGCCTCCCAGGCCGCCTTGTAGGTCATGCCGACCGCCTTTGCGGCGCCGTTGATCGACTCGTTCCGGCCAATTTCGACCAGCAGGTCGAGCCTGCGCCCGGAAATCCGCCCGCCGCCGGCATCAAGCGACAAGGAAGCGCTGAACCGGCCGATGGGTTCTTGGGTTGAAGGTTTCGACATGCATCGTAATATACCCGACTAAATTACGTTATGCAACCGACGGGTGGGGGTTGGGGTATGGCAAATCAGCAGGAACTATTCACTGTTATGATGTTCCACTCTCTACTTGTAGCAAAAAGGCTGCCCGCCGTTGCTGCAATCGG
>JAQTOM010000078.1 GCA_028713345.1 Gallionellaceae bacterium
GCTTCCTTGGCCTGCGCCAGTGCTTCGGCGGTTTTCTGGTCACGCTCTGTTTGCAGCGCGGAGCGGCTGAGCGAGCTGACCAGGAAGGCCGCCGAGCCCATCACCAAAATCACCAGCATCACCATCAGCGCCGCGCCGCGCTGCCTGCCTGGGCAGTGGTGAAAGTCATTGGCCTGATGGTGGTGTGGCATGGCTTGGTCATCGGACGCAGACGGTCTAGGCGAATTTCCCGTGACGCCCCAGCCCTTCGGCGATAAACGTCAGAACCAGTGTGTTGAGGCTCACGCCTTCCGCCTTGGCACGGCTGGCAAGTTGTGCGTGGATGCTTTTGGGAACACGCGCCACAAACTTGCCGGATGCGTTGGGGATTTCAACGGTGTCGGGATGAAAGGTGGGTGCGGGGATTTCGCGTTTCATGTCTGCCAGTGCAGAAACATATGCGGCAAAAACATCCCGCCCATTGTTAATGGCCTCTTCGATGGTATCGCCATCCGACATGCAGCCGGGCAGGTCGGGAAAGGTAATCAGAAAGCCGCCTCCACTTTCGTCAGGCAATGGGCTGACTATATGTGCATAGTCCTCGAATTGGTGGGCGGGTTTGATGCGGGAAATTTTCTTAACGGCTGCTCTCATGATTGTTTCTCCTTCACACTGTCAATCAACTCAACGAACAGTCGAACATAGACAGGCTTAATCGGGCGGTGAGCTGGAACACAAATGACATCCGCAATACTCGCATGAGAAAAAACATGGTGGCTGCCGCCTTCGTTACGAATCTCCATTTGGTAGTGCGATGCCAGTGTAACTAAATCATCAATGCGCCAGTCACGCGGGTTGTTGCGCATTTTCTCCAGCGTTTTAGCGTGCTTACTCATTGACGATAGTATCGTATTTAATACTACTATTCAATCATCTTCGTTGCCAGTATCGACGGTTTTTCGTGCTGCGGGCTTGGGCGGCGCGGGTTGCTCCAGCAATAGCCTCTGCCCAACCTTGACCCTGACCGGTTGCGCTTTTCCCGGAACGGCGACAGACATGGATTCCGGCGCGTGTTCATCGCTGTTGCCGGCGTTTTGCGCTTTGCCATTGATCCACACGGTGCGTGCCCCGCCTTTTCTCTGCACGATGCCGTTGACCGTCAGCACGGTGGCGGGGCTGTCTTCTCCGGCAGCAGGCTTGTGCGCCCGGTCATGCTCGAGTTGTGCGCGCTGTTGCGGCGTGAAGAACAGGCGGCCAAGGCCGCCCGCGTGTGCGGCAGGGGCAAGCGAAATGGCCAGCAGCAGGACAAGTGTGCGGCGCCTCATTTTGCGTTCCTGTTCTTCAGGGTTAACCACCCGCCCGTGCATTGCGCCTTGATTTGTTGCCCCACACCGTTGTCGTCCGCGTCCGGCAAGGAGGCGCTGCGTTCCAGCGCGCAATGGTCGAGGATAAACAGGCCGTTGATGTCGGTGCGCAGGGTGTCGAAGAATGTGATCAGTTGTTCCTCGTGCAGCAGGTCGAACTGCAAGGTCATGCCGCTGCGGTTGGGTTCGAAGCTGCCGCTATCCAGTGGCGGGGCCAGGGTGTAGGGGTGCTGCGGCGCAATGACGTAGGTGAAATCCATCAGGCCCAGCACATGGTCCCGCTTGTAGATTTTATCCAGGCCCTCGATCCAGTCCAGGCGCTGGTCGTCGCCGATGACATTGCGCTTCAGCAGGGAATCGTACCCCAGTGCGTAAGTCTGTCTGTTTGCGTGGTCCTCATCGGCGGTAGCAAACCGGCTGCGCGCCTCGTCCAGCCGGCGTTTGGCATCCACTTGCTCGCGTTGTGCCTGGACGATGAAATTTTTGCTGGCCGCAATCATCAGGTAGCCCGCGCCCAGCGCAAGCATGAATACGAGCAGGCTCCATTTGATGTGCCGGAAATCGGATTTGGAGAATTTCATGGCGTTATTCCCAAACCGAGTCTCAGCGAAAAATGCGTGGGCAACACGTTACCTTCGCCAACGCTGGCGGCGATACGGCCTTTCGGGCTGATATCCAGCGGCATGGCCAGCGCCGTCACGCTGTAACCGTGCCGCGCCAGGGCTTGCTGGAAACTCCCCAGATAGTTGAGCATGTTGCGGTAGTCGCCAGCGGTAAATCCGGTCAGTTCGCCGTCGAGCAATATGATGTGGGCAGGCGAATTTGCCGCCGCACCAGCCGATGGCGGAGCGGCGGGCGCTGCGGTATCCGGCGCCGTATATACCTGCCCCGCGTACATCTTCCAGGAAAGCTTGTCCATGCGGATATGCGGGAAATCATCCAGGGTTTTGCTGAGCCCGGCCAGTATGTTTTGCGGCGGCGGGGAATAGTTGTCAAGCTTGCGCACCAGCAGGACGGCGGCTTTCATGTCCGAGGCGCTGGCCGGGGTGTTGGAATAGCCCCGGGATATTTGTTGCGCCTGTTGCGACAATTTGCCGGCCTGCCTCTTGAGGAATTCGCTATCGTTTTCCAGCCAGCGTCCTTCCCATACATTGGCGGCGCTCCACAGCAAGCAGGCTGCAGTCAGCGCCCCGCTCAACCATAACAGGCTGCGGCGGATTTTTAATAGCTGGAAAAAATGGGTATGGTTGTGATCGGCATACTGGTTGGGTGGCGGATGGATGGCAAGCAGATGCAGGAATAACGGCGTGGCGTCCGAATCTTCATAGGCTGTTTTCGATTTGAGACGCTGGCCCAGTTCCTGGATGTCGAGATAAGTGTAGTGGATGTCGGAACTGTCGCTGAGGCGTGCCGCCAGTTCGGCCCTGTCGCGCGCATGGCAAATGATGTGTACGTCCAGCATGTTTCCAGCCGGTATCAGGCTCAGATTCTTCAGGTACTGCTGGGTGCGCAGGGCTTCCGTTGCAACGGTCTTGCTGAATGAGCTGTCTGCGTTTATGGGTGTCAGGCGCGAGAAACGCAGAAGTTTTGCGTCGAAATAGGTCTCGCGCAAACCGGCGTGTTTCTCCCATGACAGCAGCAGGATGTGGTTGGAAGGAATGCTCCTGGTCAAAGGGGCGCTGATATTGGGTACGGAATAAACGCCGGCCAGCGGGATGAGATGCTCCTGCATGATACCCAGCCACGGCAGGATGAGCGCCGGGTTGGTTAGCGCGGAGAACAGCAAGTCATCGTCGCGCCGCCCTTCTTTGAGCCGCTGCAATAGCAGTACCTGCCGGAACGGGGAGTTGCGGTAGAACTGTTCGAACTTGCGCTGTATCAGCCCGGCGCGTTCGCTGCCGCGCAAGTGGGGGGCGATTTCGTGACGGAAGTCCTCTTCGATCAGGTCGGTGAGCAGGTAGGCCGGGTCACGATGGGTTTGCAGGAACGCAACAAATTGCTCCCTGCCCTCATGGCTGTCGGCAAAGCTCTGGGCGCCGGAAAGCGTGCCATTCCTCCAGGTGCAGGCATGGAAGTGTTCGGCGCTGAGGAACATGAGGGTTTTGCCCATTACATTTTCACCTTGCTGATGATGTCATATATCGGCGATAGCACGGCCAGCATCACCCACCCGAGCAACAAGCCGAGAATGATAGTCATGGTCGGCTCAATCATGACTTGCACTTTCTTGATCGAGTCCTTCACGTCGCGGTCGAAAAAATAGCTTACGTTGCGCAGCGCAAGATCCAGCTCACCCGTGGCTTCTCCCACCTTGATCATGCGTATCACCAGCGGCGGGAACACGCCGGCATTCTGGAAGCTCTGCGTGAGGTTGCTGCCCGATTCTATTTCCCTGGTGACCTGTTCCAGGCTTCTGGCAATCACCTGATTATTTGCCAGGCTGCGTGAGTTGGCGATGCAATCCAGCACGGTGATGCCGGACCCGTACATTATGGCAAAGGTGTTGGCGAAGCGCGCCATGATGATTTTGCGCAGGATGGGGCCGGTAGGCCAGATATGCAGCTTGAGATTGTCCAGGTGGTATTGCAGGCCCGGGTCATAGGCCAGCGCCAGCTTGAAGCAGCCGAACAGCGCGGGCGGCAAGGCCAGGATGACGTACCAGTACTTCACGAACAGGCCCGAGGTGGACAGCAGCAATTGTGTCTGGAAGGGGATGCCCTGCCCTGTACTCTTGATGAAGCCGACCAGCTGGGGTACCAGGTAAATCATCAGGAAAGATGTGATGGCTATGATCACAGTGCCGACGAACACCGGATAAATCATGATGTTCTTGGTGTTCGCAGCCATCTCATCCTGCCATTTCAGCGCTTCGGTGAGGTGCAGGAAAATATCCGCCAGGCGGCCGCTGTCTTCACCGGCGTTGGCCAGGCTGATGAAAATCTTGTCAAATACCTCGGGGTGTTCAGCCATGGCTTGAGACAGCTTCTTGCCGCCCTGGATGGATTCCACCATGCCGGCGATAGTCTCGCGGAATTTCTGGTCATCCATGCTGTCACGCAAATCGGCCAGGCTATCCAGCAGGGGTACTCCGGCGCGAAGGAGCTGCTCGAGATTGAAGAAGAAAGTGATCAGGTCGGAGCGCTTGGTCTTCGGGGTGCCGAAAGTGCTTTTTTTCTCGTCCACCTTGGCGTGAACCAGATCCAGCCCGCTATGTTTCAGGCGCAGCTCGAGATCCACCACATTGGCTGCATCCTGCAAACCTTTGTAGGTTTTTCCCTGTTCGTTGATTGCCTTGTAGGAATATAGAGTCACTTTAACCTCTTGGGTGATGAGTGATGAGTGACCAGTGCGCCGATTTTACCTGTCACCCATCACCGTTCGCCATTCACCGTTTTTAACCCATGCGGTCGGTCAGGTCAACTACCCGCGCCACTTCGGATAACGAGGTAACGCCTTGCATTACGCGCTGCAGGCCATCCAGTGCGAGGGGACGGAATCCCTTGTTGAGCGCGGCATGCTTCAGGTCACGCATGCTGGCGCGCCGTGCCACCATATCGTCGAGGTCGCTGTCCATCTTGAGCAACTCCATGATGGCAATCCGCCCCTTATAGCCCTGGTGGTAGCAAAGATCACAGCCGGCAGCACGGAACAAGGCACGCTCATCGTCATGATGGATGCCAAGCAGTTTGCGTTCCACGTTGTCGGGGGTGTAGGGGTATTTGCAATGGGGGCACAGCACGCGCACCAGGCGCTGCGCAACGATGCCGATGATATTTCCGGCCATGATGTCCGGCAGGATGCCGATGTCCAGTAAACGTGGAATCGCGCCGATGGCCGAATTGGTATGCAGTGTCGAATAAACCTGGTGGCCGGTCATGGCGGCGCGGAACGCCATTTCCGCAGTGGGATGGTCGCGGATTTCGCCGACCAGGATGATGTCCGGGTCCTGGCGCATCATGGAACGGATGCCGCTGGCGAAATCCAGCTTGGCCGCCTCATTTACCGAAGTCTGGCGAATCAGCGAGATGGGATATTCCACCGGGTCTTCCAGGGTCATGACGTTGACCGACTCGGTGTTGATATGGTTGAGCACCGAGTATAGCGTGGTCGTCTTGCCGCTGCCGGTGGGGCCGGTCACCAGCACGATGCCTTCCGGCTTGGCGATGATCATTTTCAGCGTATTCAGGGCGGCATCGTCCAGCCCGATCCTGTCGATGGCCACGATGCCCTTCTGCCGGTCCAGTATGCGCAGCACCATGTTTTCGCCATGCGTGGTGGGGTGCGAGGCAACGCGGAAATCGATCGCGCGACCAGACAAACGCAGCGAGATGCGCCCATCCTGCGGCGCGCGGGTTTCCGCGATATTCATGCAGCTCATCACCTTCATGCGCACCACCATGGCAGGCCAGAAACTCTTGTGCAGGCTGCGCATCTGGCGCAGCACGCCGTCTATGCGGTAGCGGATGCGCAGGAAGCTGCTTTCCGGCTCGAAGTGAATGTCGGATGCGCCTTGCTGCACCGCTTCGGTGAGCAGCGCGTCGATCAGGCGCACCACTGGCTGGCTGAATTCGTTGACTCCCTGGCTCGGCGACTGGTACTCCATATCGCCCGGCTCGATTTCATGCAGGATGCCGTCAATGGATAGTTCAAAGCCGTAATACTGGTCGACGGCGCGCAGGATGTCCGACTCGTTCGCCAGTTGCGTCGTCAGGCGGTATTCATCCTTGAGCAGGGCGCGCAACTGGTCCAGCGCGATGATGTCGTCCGGGTCGGCGATCGCTATGGTGAGGTGCTTGCGTGCCAGATCAACCGACAGCGGCAGCAACTGGTAGCGCCGCGCGACATCCTTGGGGATCAGTTTGATGGCAGCCGGATCGACAATTACCGTGGAAAGGTCAACGCTCTCCTGCCCCAGGTTTTCCGATAGCACATCGCGGATGGTGGCTTCGGACAGGAAGCCCAGCCCCACCAGCAGGCGGCCCAGCGGCTGGTGGTTCTTGTTTTGCTCCTGCAGGGCGATGCGCAACTGGTCTTCGCTGATGACGCCTTTTTCCAGCAGCATGCGCCCGAGGGGTTGCTGAATGTTTGAGGGCATCATTTTATCTTGCTCCATGGGCTTCAGGGCGCCGTCAGTTCATTCAGGCGCTTTTGCGTTTGCGCGCGATCAATGCCCGCGCCGCCTGAACTGTCGAGTTGCAGCGCGCGCCGGTAATGCTGTGCGGCGAGCTTGCCCTGTCCCAGGTGGTCGAGGCTGACCGCCAGGTTGAAGGCGAACTGTGCGTTGTCCGGCTCCAGATTACAGGCATTGAAAAAAGCCTGTTGCGCTTCACCCCAGCGCAACTGTTCCGCGTAGTGGCTGCCCAGCGCGAAGTGCAACGCGGACGACTGGGGGTACTGTGCGATCAGGCCTTTCAGGCGGCTTTCCGTGCCTGCCGCATTGGATGCGCCGAACAATACCGACATGCCGGCATTGGCGACGGGGTCGCGCGGATCGAGAACAAGTACTTGGCGGTAGTAGCGGGCGGCAACGTCATCCTCTGATTGTTGCTGGGCAATGGCCGCCAGGCCCAGCAGCGCATCGCGGTTCTTTGCGTCCTTGCCCAGGACATCGCTGTAGTGTTGCCGGGCCGTGCGCAGGTCGCCGTTGCGGTAAGCCTGATAGCCTGCCAGCAAGGTTGGATCGACCGTGTCGCTTTCTTTGACGCGCTCGATATTGATGGGCTGCGTGTCCTTGGCGGCAGCGGCTTGCGGTATGTGCCCGGCAGGCTTCGGCGATGCGGCAGGCACCTTCTTTGCGGCAACCTCGCTCGCGGATGGGGCGGGCGGGGTTTCGGGCGCCGGCACAACGGCAGCGGGTTCCAGGGCCGGAGCGGGCGCTACGGCCTGGACAATATGCGGGGCGGGGCGGGGCGCAGAAGATGGGCGCTGCAAAACTGGCTGCGGGGAAATTTCGCGCCAGACGTAATAACCGCCGGCAGAGGCAAGCACCAGGCCGCCGGCCAGGGCGATGGGAATGATGCCCAGCCGCCTTCTTGCGGGAGTGGGTGCAGCCTTGGACGCAAACAGGTTTTTCCCGGCTGCGACAGGGTCGCTGTGCAACAGCGGGGCACCCACCGGCGTACCCCTTGCGGGTGCTGCGACAGGGTCGCTGCCTGCGCCAAGACCGCCAGTATGGCGAGCGTCTGGCGGCGCACCC
>JAQTOM010000079.1:0-2511 GCA_028713345.1 Gallionellaceae bacterium
TCCAGCGCGATGGGGTAATGCAGGCCGCGCCCGAGGAACAAGGCATGGTGCTTGCCGGCGAAATGTTCGGCCAGCTTCGCGATCTCCGGCTCCAGCTTCAGCACAGCCTGCACCGCGCTGGGCAGGTGGCGCAAATCATGTAAATGGCGCTGCTCTTGTTCTGCGCTCAGCCTGCCGCGCTGCTTGGCGAGTACCAGGGTCAGCAGGAACAGGGCGGCCAATTGTGTGGTGAACGCCTTGGTGGAGGCCACGCCGATCTCCGGCCCGGCGCGCGTCAGCAGGCGCAGTTTTGACAACCTTACCAGCGCACTCTCCGGCACGTTGCAGATAGCCAGGGTATGCACATGCCCTATTGCCTTGGCGTGGTTGAGCGCGGCCAATGTGTCGGCGGTTTCACCCGACTGTGAGATGGTCACCACCAGCGTTTTCGGGTTGGCCACGCTCACGCGGTAGCGGTATTCGCTGGCGATTTCCACGTTGCACGGGATGCCCGCGATCTCTTCCAGCCAGTAGCGTGCCACCAGCCCCGCATGGTGGCTGGTGCCGCAGGCGAGGATGAGGATGCTTTCCACCTGGGTAAACGCAATGCCCGCCTCGGCGCCGAAGATGCCGGGGATCAGCGACTGGCTGTTGCACACGGCTTCCAGCGTGTCCGCCAGCGCTTGCGGCTGCTCAAAGATTTCCTTCTGCATGTAGTGGCGGTACTCGCCCAGCTCCACGCTCTCGTTGGTCAGCTCGCTGACATGCAGCGGGCGTTCCACCTTCTCGCCCTTGGCGTTGAAGATGCGGTAGCCGCGCAGGCCGACTTCGGCCACATCGCCTTCTTCCAGATACACCACGTTCTTGGTGACGGCCAGCAGCGCCGACACATCCGAGGCGATGAAATGTTCTTCGCTGCCCACCCCCAGCAGCAGCGGGCTGCCCCTGCGCGCACAGACCAGCTGGCCGGGATTATCCGCCGCCACCACGCCGATGGCGTAAGCGCCTACCAGCTCGGCAAGCGCGGCCTGGGTTGCCACCAGCAGGCTGTTGCCGCGCGCGTAGTGGCTGTGGATGAGGTGCGCGATGACTTCGGTATCGGTGTCGGAAGTGAAAATGTAGCCCTGCGCCGTCAAGCGCGTGCGCAACTCTTCGTAGTTTTCGATGATGCCGTTGTGCGCCACCGCGATGAGGTCGCTGCTGATGTGCGGATGTGCGTTGCGCTCGCTCGGCACGCCGTGGGTGGCCCAGCGCGTGTGGGCGATGCCGAGGTATCCATGGGTGTTTGCGCTTTTTTCAGTCAGCTCCGCCACGCGTCCGGTGCTGCGCACGCGCTCCAGCCGGCTGTTGTTGACCACCACCAGCCCGGCCGAGTCGTAGCCGCGATATTCCAGACGCAGCAAGCCTTGCAGCAGGATGGGGACGACATTGCGCTGCGCGATTGCGCCGACGATTCCGCACATGATTAGAACCTTGTGTAGGGAGAAGAGAGAAGGGGGAAGGGTAAATTCTTGTGCGCGAAACCTCGCTTGTTTCCTGTTGTCACTTTTTACCTTTCACTTGTTTAACCGGCCGCTTCCATCCGGCAATGGTGACCTGTTTGCTGCGCGACAAGGTCAACTCGCCTTCCGGCGCCTCGCGCGTGATGGTCGAGCCTGCGCCTATCGTCGCGCCGCGCCTGACGGTGACCGGCGCCACCAGTTGCGTATCCGAGCCGATGAACACGTCGTCCTCGATCACGGTGCGGAATTTGTTCGCGCCATCGTAGTTGCAGGTGATGGTTCCTGCGCCGATGTTGACGCGGCTACCCACGCTGCTGTCGCCGATATAGCTCAGGTGGTTGGCCTTGCTGTTGGCGGCGATCTCGCTGTTTTTCACCTCGACGAAATTGCCGATGTGCACGTCGTGGTGCAGCTTGCTGCCGGGGCGCAGGCGGGCATAGGGGCCGATGCGGCAATTGTCGCCGACCTGCGCCTGGTCAATATGGCTGTACGGTTCGATGTGCGTACCGGCGGCGATATTGGCATTCCGTATCACGCTGTAAGCACCCACCCGCACGCTTTCACCAAGGCTTACGTCGCCTTCGAATATGCACCCGACATCGATCTCCACGTCGCGGCCGCACACCAGCCTGCCGCGTACATCGATCCGCGCCGGATCGAGCAGGGTGACGCCCTGCTCCAGCAGATGATGCGCCTGTTCGCGCTGCCAGATGCGCTCCAGTGCGGACAGTTGCGCCTTGCTGTTCACCCCCATCACCTCCCACGCATGGGCGGACTGCCTGGTGCGCACGGCAATGCCTTGAGACACGGCCATGGCGATAATATCGGTCAGGTAATACTCGCCTTGCGCATTGTCATTGCGCAGTTCGTTAAGCCAATCACGCAACAGGCGCGTGGGGACAACCATGATGCCGGTATTCACTTCGCGGATGGCATGCTGCTCCGGCGTGGCATCCTTCTCCTCGACGATGCTGCTGACGTTGCCCGAGCTGTCGCGCACGATGCGCCCATAGCCGGTGGGGTTGTCGAG
>JAQTOM010000079.1:2611-5707 GCA_028713345.1 Gallionellaceae bacterium
CATGTCCGAAACCCCTTCAGATCCGCGTGTATTCTTCGCTGCAGAGCGCACTCTTCTTGCATGGCTCCGTACAGGACTCACCATAATTGCCCTCGGCTTTGTCGTTTCGCGCTTTGGGTTATTTGTCCAGCTTCTCTCTGCGCAGTCACAAGGAGCAATCCCCGCTCACGTATCGGTATCAGCTTTTTTGGGCACGATTTTTGTGATCGTTGGTGCGGCCGCCATTCTTGCTGCAGCCGTCCAACACAAGCGGTTTATCGCAACGCTGCCTCAGGCCGACTTACCGCAGCCCTATTCAACTGTTTTCGCGCTATCGCTTTCGCTGCTTGTCGGGTTGCTCGGGCTGGCACTCGCCGGCTATCTGCTGATTTCCCAGACATGATGCGGCCTAACCAATCCATCTATCAATACGAACGCAAGCGATAAAGCCGCCTGCGCCGGTTATGTCAGACGTTGGGCGTTAAACCCACTCAGCATGCCTGGCCAGGGGAACACAAATGGGGCGTGGCAACCCAACAGGACGGGCACACCATACCCACGCTGAAAGATCGTTGAATAACCGCTGATTCGCTACGATTGCAGAATGGGAGGTGGGCAGCGCTATACTTTGACCCACCCTATAAACCGGACGCCGGGTTTCTCCAGTACAACGAATTCCACAAGCCGCTATAACCCGAAACGGATTTACTCAGGCCTTCCAATGCCCGGAGCGCCCGCCCTGTTTTTCCAGCAAGCGCACCCGCGTTATTTCCATGCCGCGGTCAACGGCCTTGCACATGTCGTAGATGGTGAGCATGGCGACGCTGACCGCGGTCAGGGCTTCCATCTCGACGCCGGTGCGGCCGAAAGTTTCTGCCGTGACGGTGCAATCGACTGCGGTGTTTTCCTGGTCGATATGGAATTCCACCGCGACGCGGGTGAGGTACAGCGGGTGGCACAGAGGAATCAAGTCGGAGGTGCGCTTGCTTGCCTGTATCGCGGCAATGCGCGCCACGCCCAGCACATCGCCCTTGCTGGCCATGCCGGAAGTGATCAGCGCGAGGGTGCTGGCGTTCATCTTGATGCTGCCTGCGGCCTTTGCGATGCGCCGGGTCTCGGTCTTGCAGCCGACATCCACCATGTGGGCCTGGCCGTTCTGGTCGAAGTGGGTCATGGTGTCTGTCATGTCGATTTCTCCGTCTTGATCCAATGTTCCATGCGTTGTATGTCGGAGTCGCGCGTTTCCAGCCACTGTCCGCCATGGCCGGTTTGCTCCCTCTTCCAGAATGGCGCGGCGGTTTTCAGGTAGTCGATGATGAATTCGCAGGAGGCGAACGCTTCGCGGCGGTGCAGCGAGGCCGTGGCCACCAGCACGATCTGGTCATTGGGGCGGAGCAGACCGATGCGGTGGATGACGCGCGCGCCGAGCAGGTTCCAGCGCACCGTCGCCTCGTGGATGATCTTGCCCAGCGCCTTCTCGGTCATGCCGGGATAGTGTTCGAGGAAGATGTTTTCTATCGTGTCGTCCTTGCTGAAATCGCGCACCAGCCCGACGAAGCTGACCATGGCGCCGACCCTTGAGTTGCCCGAACGCAGCGCGGCCAGTTCGGAGGCAACATCGAAATCGTCTTCCTGTATGGAAATGCTCATCTTTATCCCCCGGAGATGGGCGAGAAGATGGCGACCTCGTCATGGTCGCTGATGCCGGCAGTCAGTCCGGAAAATTCCTGGTTGATCGCGCAGCGCACCCGGCTGTCTTCCAGTTCGCGCGCCCAGGTTTCCCCGCGCGCGCGCAGCCATGCCAGCAGATCGGCCAGCGTGGACAGGCCTTCCGGGACGTCCGCTGTCTCGTTCGCAATCTTCAGTTGTTCTCTCGGGCGGCCAAAATATACCAGTTTGATTTTCATGATTTCTTGGGGGCAAAGGAAAAATAATTCAGGATGAATGCGGCCACATCATCCGGCTTGTTGATGTCGAGTTTGGGCAGAGGAAACGGGTCTTTGCTGTCCGTTATGACGGCGACGATCCGCGGGTCGGAAGGATAAATGTTTTGCCAATCCATCCTGCTGCGGTTTTCTTCACGGAACACTTCCAGCTTGGGCATGGTGGCGCACTTGTAGCCCTCCGCCAGGATCAGGTCGCAGGGCGAGAAGCGCGCGCAGAGATCTTCCATGCTGGGTTCTTTTTCCTCGCGCAGTTCGTGCATCAGCGCCCAGCGCTGTCCCGAGATGATCATCACTTCGCTTGCCCCGGCCTGGCGGTGGCGGAAGGTATCCTTGCCCGGCTTGTCGATATCGAAGTCGTGGTGGGCGTGTTTGATGACGGCAATGCGCAACCCCTGTGCGGTCAGCAGGGGAATGACTTTTTCCAGCAGCGTCGTCTTGCCGCTGCCGGAGTAGCCTGCGAAGCCGATTATTTTTGTGTTAAGCATGATTCCTGTTAAACGTAAATTAAGGCTGCGCCGGCAGCTTATTCCGCCCGGCCAAACCCAAGGCAAGGCGATTGCAAAAATGCCGCTCCAGCATCATTTTTCTTTGCCGGTAATCGGCAAACCGGCCGCGCACGCGCCGCGTGCGCTTGCCGGAACCTGATGGGCCTGTGCCAGGTCGTCCAGCGAATTAATGTTGGTGAATGCCGCAACATTATCCAGTATTACTTCGCTTAGGCGCAAGGTATTCTGCCATTCGCTGACCTTGCGCCCGCCTGAATCCATATAGGCATCGAGGCTGGGCAACACGCTCTTGTGATACAGGGCGATGGTGGGCTGCCGCTTACCCGCCACGACTGCCACGGCGGCATCCGCGGCGCCCGTGCTGACGGCTTCAAACAGGCGGGCAATCAGGTCGTCCGGCAGGTATGGCGTGTCGCACGGGACAGTCGCGACCCAATTGTGGCGCGCAAACATCAGGGCGGACTGCAACCCGGCCAGCGGCCCCGGCCAATCCGGAGTCTGGTCGGCAATCACGCGGTAGCCGGGGCGCATATAAGCGTCGGGCTCGCCATTCGCATTGATCAATACCTCCGCGCTCTGGCGGCTGACCGTATCCAGTACCCAGTCAATCAGCGTCCGCCCATGCAAGGGCCGCAAGCCCTTGGCTCCGCCGATGCGGGTACCCA
>JAQTOM010000079.1:5807-7373 GCA_028713345.1 Gallionellaceae bacterium
GCACCGACCACGAATGCCCCGACTATGACGTAAGGACGGATTTCCCGGAGCTTGGCGGTCGTCACTATATTCATCCTGACCAGCACCACTACCGCCACGGGCACCTGGAAAGTTACCCCGAAGGCAACGAACATGGTCAGCACAAAGCTCAGGTATTTATCGATGTCGGTCATCACGGCCACGCCATGCGGCGCCGCCGAGGTGATGAATCCGAACACCAGCGGGAATACGGCAAAATAGGCAAACGCCATGCCGCAGAAGAACAGGATGGTGCTGGATGCGATGAGCGGCAGCACCATGCGCCTTTCATGCGCATACAGGCCGGGGGCAACGAAGCGCCACATCTGGTACAGGATATAGGGCAGCGCAATCAGGAATGCAGCCATCAGCGCCACCTTGAGCGGCACGAAAAACGGGGTGGTGACATCGGTCGCGATCATCTGCCCGCCCTTGGGCAGCTTGGCCAGCAGCGGTTGCGCAAGCAGCGCGTAAAGGTCGGATGCCCACGGGAACAGGCAAACAAACACCACCAACAACGCCACTATGGAATGCAGCAGGCGGGTGCGCAGTTCCAGCAGGTGGGCGATGAAACTTTCTTGGGTATCCATTAAGCGATGGGCGTTTTTTCCGCTTTTGTGACCGGCTGCACGATGGCGTTATCCACCTGTTGCGCTTGTTGCGCCACCGAGCTGTTAAGCTGTAGCACTTGCAGATCCACAGCCTGCGTAACCTGGTTCACGGCTTTTTCGGCACCCATGACTTCCTGGTTTATTCTTTTCTGCATCTGCTGGAGTTCCTCGATTTCCATTTCGCGCGTAATGTCGGCCTTGACGCCGTTGACATAGCGCTGCGCGCGCCCCAGCAGATGGCCGCACGTGCGTGCCACTTTGGGCAGGCGCTCAGGCCCGATGACGATGAGGGCAACCGCGAGGATTACCATCAACTCCGAGAAATCCACTCCAAACATGAAAGTGCGCGCCGGTTAAACCTTGGTGTACGTCTTGTCCTTGACTTCAGCGTCAATGGGCTGGTTGCCCTGCTGAACTTGCGGGGGAGGAGTTTCGCTGCCGCTGCCCATCCCTTCCTTGAAGCCCTTCACCGCACCGCCCAGGTCGCTGCCCATGTTGCGCAGCTTCTTGGTGCCGAATATCATGATGACGACCAGTAAAACAATCAACCAATGCCAGATGCTGAGGGAACCCATTTTATTTCTCCTAAAAGTTAAACGGCTTTAATTGCGCCATACCACGCGGTGCAGCTCATTCGCTGCCAGTGCGTGAAGCGCGGGTGCTACGGTTACTCTGCCCTGCATGCCTTGGGAATAACCGGCAGCCAGCCCGGTGATGGGTGCAAATAACTACAATAAATACCCCGCCCATGTGGAATTCTACCCCAGCATGACCCCGCTTTGCATCTTCTTGCCGGATTTAGCCTTTGTGCCGATTGCAGCAACGGCGGGCAGCCTTTTTGCTACAAGTAGAGAGTGGAACATCATAACAGTGAATAGTTCCTGCTGATTTGCCATACCCCAACCCCCACCCGTCGGTTGCATAACGTAATTTAGTC
>JAQTOM010000080.1:0-5142 GCA_028713345.1 Gallionellaceae bacterium
AATAAACAAGGGCGCGATAAATCGCGCCCTTGTTATTTTCAGTTCCGCAGTTGCTTAAACTTCGGCCGCTTTATCAGTTGCCCTCTGCCCGCCCCGAACCACACCGATGGCGAACACGCAGGCCCCGAACAAAATGACGAGGAGGAACTCATAAGCAGGAACACCGCCGCGCAGGGTCAACAGGCTATCCAGCATGCCCAATAACATGATGGCGAACCCCAATAGCTTGGTCTTTACTCCTCGTCTGCCGTATTCAGCTTCCATGCTATGCCCTTCTTAAAGCCAATCAGGCAGCCGGTTTTTTGGCGGCACTACGCGCCCACCAGAGCAGACCGCCTACAAACAACCCAGCGACTATCAGTGCTGTAATGAGCGGCTTGGATCCGGTTGCCGGTTTCAGCAACAACCAGTACCAGGTAGTCATGGTGTGCTTCGAGCCCTTTTCGCCGTTGTTGCTGCCGTCCCATGCAGCAAACGCAACCGGGATGAACCGCCCCTCGGAGAACTGGATATCCTTATCCGGCGCAGAAGTGGTGAGCGGCCGGGTTATCACTACCCGCCAGGTTCCGTCCCCATAAACTGCCTTCGACTTAAGGCCGACCCCAGCCGCATCGCGCTTCTCGATCTCTTTGAAGCCTTTGCTGTTGAGAAGAGCAATGGTTTCAGCTGCGTCTTTGGTACCGCTCTTCCAATGCCAGATGTTTACCGGATTCGCCGCATCACCCATACCAAAATAGGGTTTTTGCATTTCCTTCGGTATCACAACGGGCAGCTGTACTGCGACACCGTCTTCCGCAATCGGCGCATCGGCAATTTTCTCAGCATCGCTGTCACCGGGAATGCTCTTGGTACGATCGTCCCACTCCAGCAACATCGCGATCATCTTATCGTTGTACATCGCCCGCACCGTAATGGTGTCATTGGAAGGCATGAAATAACGCTCGCCTCCGATGATCTGCGGAACCGTATAGAAAGTGGTCGGTGCTGTTTTTTCCCAAGCCGCATCATCCGGGGTGCTGGGCAATTCGCCCTCCACCTTGTCCGCCTTGATAACGGTGTTTTCCGCATTGACCTTCTTGTCGGTCTTGGCTATCGACGCCACATAGTTAGCTACGTGCCAACGCTCCTCGATAGAAAGCTTCTTTTTGCTGCCAGGATCGGCAAAAGACGGCATTTCTGTACCCGCGATACCAGTAGAGATGCGGGTAAAGATATCCTTTGGATCATTGCTGCCGCGGAAGGTCCAAGGCTTGGTCAGGTTGCGTGGCCAAGTGCGCTCGCCGGCATCGCCTTTGAGCCGCTTGCTGGCACTGCCCTTGCCTGTCTTGCCATGGCATTCCACACAACGATCGCCATCTTCAAACAGCTTCTTGCCCTTCTCGATACTATCGGCCGAGCTTTTGATCTGGGTGCCGTAGTCAACCTGCTTGGCGGGCGGTTTGTCGTATTTGGCGAAAGACTTGACGTAAGCCACCAGATCCCACATATCCTGCTCAGCCAGCAAATCACTCCAGCCAGGCATAGCGGTTCCGGGCATCCCGTCGCGGATCATGCGAAATACGTCTTCGTCATTTGGCGTCGGATCAGCAAAATCAGAGCTTCTGATCTTGTAGTTGCCGGAGGTAAAATCACGCGGCGGTGGATTGAGCCGGTCTTTAGACGCACCGTCGCCCGCACCCTCTGCTCCGTGGCACCAGGTACAACGCTTGTCGTATATCTCTTTGCCTTTGGCAGCAACACCAGGTTTCGCCACTGCCGATCCCGCCATAAATAACGCGGTGCAGAAGGTTAAGAGGGCTATTTTATTTACAGAACTCATAATTATTCCTAATCGCCGATTATTCATTTGCCCACGACCTTGGCCGTCTGCCGGTATAGTCATACAAGTACAGAATTACTTTCCAGATCTCATCCTCGGTCAGGAAATTCTGCCAGACAGGCATGGATGAAATCCACGGTGCGGCCTCGGCAGGCAAACCTGGTCCACCGGTGGAAATGCGCCAGAACAGAAAGGATTCCTGCAGCTGTGCAATGGTGCCCACGTCCTGGAAATTGAGAGGAGTGGGATTCAGCCCCGATGCGTAAGGACCCCTGCCATCCAGTTTATCGCCGTGGCAGTACTGGCAGTTCTTGATGTAAACATTCCCGCCTTCCTTGACCAGGTCCTTGAACTTTGCCGGATCTTCCTTTTCAAATTTGCGAAATGGATTCTCCAGAGTGGTAAGGTTAAAGCTCTTGCCAAACGCTTTGAACTTGGATGGCGGCGCAGGGTGAATGGTGCGCAGCTCCATCGGTGCCTCAAAACTTGGCATCATGCTGGTATAGGTATAGTAACCAGCCAGCAGTGGCACAATAACAAACACCACATTTCGTATCATCTTCTTGGACGGGTCCTCGACCAGCGCCTTGATGGGACCCACCAGTTCCTGGGCTCCTTCCTCAGTGAAGGTGAACACCATAACCGTCCCAGCCACCACGAACAGCATGTACATGGTGAGCAGGCTCTTGGGGATCAGCTGGTGCAATGCCACGTCGAACAGCAGGACGAAGCTGATATATACCCCCAGAACGATGAGGACGAGTTGCAACAAACGGGGAATGCGTCTTTTTTGTGTCATGATTATTTCAATCCTGCCAAGTAATTAACCAGCATCTCAAGCTCCGTCGCTTTCATTTGCTCACCAAATGTCTTGGGCATCATGCCCGCCGGATATCCTTTTGCTATAACCGCGTCGGGATCGAGTATCGACTGCCTGATATAGTCCTTGTTCTTCGTTGCGCCAATCTTGGTAAGATTCGGCCCTATTTCGCCGGTCTGGTCCGCAACCTTGTGACAGGCTCCGCATCCATACTTGGCAATGACCTCCTGAGCTGTTTTCAGCGGAGCGGCTTCCTCCGCCTTGGGAGCTTCTGCATCTGGTTTTGGCATCGCAGGAATCTCGACGGTCACTTCGGCACCGCCCGAATCCTGAAGATAGGCGATGACAGCCTTGACCTCAACCGGATTGAGTCCGATGCCGCCACCCGTAACATCAGGCATCGGGCTTTCGGTATCGTTGGTTCCCGACTTGCCGAATCCGGCAACCACATAGGCCGACGGTTTCGTCATTGACTCAAATATATATTCTTCGATCGTTTTTGCCGTGCCTTTGTAACGAGGATCCTTCAAGCGCTGGGGCGCGTTTTTTCCAATATCACTCAGCATCGGTGCCCGACCCAATTTATTGTGACACAGGGTACACGTCCCTTTGCCATTGAAAATCTTCCCGCCCAATGCAATGAACTGATCCATGGTCATGGCGCCAAGATCCACCTTCTCCTCCACGGGTGGCGGCGCGGGTTTTATCTGTGGAATGCCAAAATTGGCAAACCCCCAAAATCCACCGATCATCAACAGGCTGAAGATGGAAACCTTAAGAAAATTAATCACGCTTGCTCCTTCCAATAACCTTTAGCAACCACATGTTTGCCGCTGATCGTGCTCAGCCAGAAGACAAAGATAACCATGGCCATGAATATGATCGTGCCGATTGATACGACGCTAGCCGCATAACCCAAACCCGGTGTAAAGGCATCGGGAGATGCGTCACGGAAAATATTGGACACGTGCCAATGCTGGCGTATGCCCGAGCGGACGTAACCCATCAGGCCCATGAGCCACGTGAACGACACGGCCAACAGAAACAGTGCGTATTGTGACCGGTTGGGCATGCGCCCCCAGTGCAACGGAGCCACATCTTTCGCACCCTTGTACATGAGCGTATCTACGACCGTGCTGGTAATGATGATTGTCAACGTAGTCAAAACCTGAGGTATGGAGGCCGCCACCTTATACACCGTATTGGTGAAATAGCCGTAATAGACACCCAGCGTCACGATATTGATGAGGCCCACGGTAAACAGGGCGATCTGTATCGCGTTGCCAGTTGTCGCCCAGGATACGGTGGCGACCTTATTGGCACGCCGGTAGAACATGAAGCTCATGAAGGTAAACGTGAGCAAAAAGTTTACCGCGGTGTTCTTGGCCGGCATGATGCCAAACACGCCCAAGTACTTGTGGTACGGTCCGCCGAGGCTCTTGAGCTCGGAATTGGTGAGCACCAGGGTGTGCGGTGTGAACCACACCAGGAAGGCGGCCACCAGAACAATGGCGATATATTTGATTCTGGGGTTGTAGCGATAAGCACCTTCACTGCGTCCCATACCGCACCAGAGATAGTAGTTGGCGGACAGGAACAAGGCGCCGATCAGCACCGCCTGAATGATGAATATCCAGGCAAACACGCCACCCATCAGGGTAATACCCATCTGCTGGCTATAAGCATACAACTCGGCAGTGAGGTAATAACCGGCGAAAGGCAACGGCAACAGGGCCGCAATGGCAATGAAGTTGGCGTTATAACCTACCCAGTCATAATGGGCGCGCTCTTCCTTGTTCTTGGCGCTGAGGAACTTGAAGGCAGCATAGGCGCCAACAATCGAACCACCATACGCCACGTTGGCAACCACCCGGTGGATGTTGATCGGATTCCACAGGAAGTTATGAATTGCAGCCCATGTATCCCCGTGGAACACGCCCGCCGGATCCAGCCCCGCCGGACTCATCATGAAGGTTGTCCATGCATTTGCCAGGAACATCAACTGAATACCAACCGCATTGAGCAGCAGACCAAAGGTCAGGTGCACCCACTTTTTGTTGCCGCCCTGGAGCCAGTGCCAGCCATAATAGTAGACATACAGGACCGCGCTCTCGGCAAAGAACAGCAGCGCATACGCGAACATGCTCTCCTTGAAGATTGCGGACAGATACTTAAACAGATCCGGATAGAAAAGAATCAGGCCAAAGGATAGTAAGCCACCCAGGATGGCTGTAAGCGAGTAAGCGGTAATACTGACCTTGATAAATTCATAAGCCATGTTGTCGTAGCGCTCATCCCGAGTCATCATGCCGATGGACTCGATGATAAACACAAACATCGGTACCGCCACAACAAACGCTCCGAACCAAAGGTGCAGCTGGGCCACAAGCCACACCATCACCCGGGAATTCACGCCCTTGATAGTGGGGTAATCCGCCTCGGTTAGTTTTGGCGGGGCTATGGAAATCGCATCCTTTGCCGGCGCAGCTTCCGCTGCCGCTGG
>JAQTOM010000080.1:5242-7342 GCA_028713345.1 Gallionellaceae bacterium
GCCGCCGCAGGCGCTGCCGCCTCGGATGCATTCGCGGCAGGCACGAAGGCAGGCAGCATAAACATGGCAAAAACAGCCAGTAAAAATGCTCCGCCGATTATTTTTATATTCCGTATTAGCAAGATCTACTCCCGATTATTCTAATGTTCCGTATTAGCAGAATCTATTCCTGCTTATGAACGCATGCGCGTACCTTAAGGATCCCGCCTCCTTAATGGGCATATATCAGTGCCAACCCCTGAAGCTTCATCATGGAGAAATCCAGGGCAAAAAACACGAGGACAAAGACAACAAACGCACCCACGAACGGTATAAGATATTTCATGTCGTTACGCCTTTAAAAACCACACAAAAAACACGGTCACAGCAATCAAAACCGACGTAAAAAAAGCCGGCCCTGCCCAAGGGTACTTCGATTCTCCACTTTCTTCTGTACTACTTTTATCAGCGCTCATTTTCCAGCCCTTCTCTCAGCGGTTTATCTGCCTGTTACAAACACCCAACCCCAAAAAGGGGAACCTCTCCCCTTTTTGAGTCCTGCCTTTCCAACTATAAAACGTAGAAATACATGATCAGGCAAATGAAGATGACATTCACCAGCATCCCGGAAAAAATCACACCGTCAGCGAGATACTTTTTGTTCAGGTATTTCATTCAGATCGCGCCTTATTTAGCAGCCTTGCATTTGCACAGCTGCCGGATATAGGCCAGCAACCCATCCACTTCCGCCGCAGACAGGGTTGCACCCCAAGGCGGCATCAACGGTGATTTGCTGATGGACGGACCACCGTCCTTGATCACGCCCCGGATATCATCATCGGAACGTTTCTCCATATCCGCAGTAACGGTGAAGTTGCGCGGGTCAGTAGCAAAATCCTTCCCGACGTTAACTCCCTTGCCATCACCCGCAAGCCCGTGACACTGGGCACAATAAAATTCAAATACCTGTTTTGAGTCCGCCGCCTGCGCGGAGCTCGCCACACCCAGAGCCAATCCAAGCGCCATGGTGGTTGCTATTACAAATCTCGACATGAGTTTATTCCTCCGTTCGTTCGTATTACTCGAAAGTAGCCACATACGCTGCTACGTTCTCAATATCCTTCGGATTAAGCACGCTGGCAAAGTCAGGCATATCCCGAACCGGCTTGAATACCTTGATGTTCGTCAAATAGGCGTAAACCCAGTCAGGATTCAACCTCTTGCTGGCACCAACCAGGCTAGGCCCACTCTTTCCACCATGCACTTCACCCTTCACCGAATACTCGTGACAGCCGGTGCAGGGCATTTTTTTACCGAAGATAGCCTTGGCCTGCACGGACTCGTTAGGCTTGACTACCCCTGCCTTGACTTCTGGCGAGGTTAAGCCCATCAAGTAATCCGTAACCGAAGCCGCATCTCCAGCCGACATCTTGGGATGGTCACCCTTGTTGGCCTCAGTGAGCGAGTTATATTTCATTGGACGAATCGCTTTGGGGTTCTGCAACCATGCCGCAAGCCAAGCCTTCTGGAACTTGCTGCCGGCATACCATAGCTCCGGACCCTTCTTCGCAAGCTGGTCTGCTATCGTCTTCTCCTTTGCAGGACCATTGGTGTAATGGCAGCTGGCACAGCTCTTCTTGAAAATCGCATCCCCACCAGCCGCGTAGCTGGGTGCTGTCATAACCAGCAAAGCCGCTCCAAGGGAAACGGTGGCCGCTAGTAATCTCATATCGCACTCCTTTCTATTTTCTATTTCTGTGGATTCAAAAAAACAATCCGGCACGGATTGTTCTTGTTTTTATTTTGTTTTAGTTACTATTATTTTTATATTCCAGGTGTTTTTTGAGACACCCAAACCAACCGCACAACTTGCGCAAATGCGACTCCCGCAACCGCTACTTCCGGTGTGCTCTTTGCCCGAAGACGCACCGCCTGTAAAACTTTACAACTCCCAATGAACAATCCATTGCGATACAACTTGATGGAAATATAGCATAACAACACCCCTCCTTTTTGATCTACGTCAAATAGCCTGAACGTTTCACAAATTCGCGTATTGCCACAATATTACGCTGTCTCCATGCACCCTGATGCGCTTGCAATTGACAAATCGCAACGGGT
>JAQTOM010000013.1:0-15399 GCA_028713345.1 Gallionellaceae bacterium
ATGGAGGTGTCGAGATGGCAAAGAAATCGTATCCCTTATCCAAAGTCTATGGTTTGCTCGAACCGGGGCCGGTGGTGATGGTCACGACCGCGCGCAAGGGGCAGCCCAACATCATGACCATGTCGTGGCTCACGATGATGGAGTTCGAGCCGCCGCTGGTGGGCTGCGTGATCAGTGGCCGTAACTATAGCTTCGACGCGCTGCTGGCGACCCGTGAATGCGTGATCAACATCCCGACGGCGGAGCTGGCGAAACAAGTGGTGGCTGTAGGCAACAGCAGCGGGCGCAAGACGGACAAGTTTACGAAATTCGGCCTGACTCCGGTAGCCGCAACCCAAGTCAAGGCGCCGCTGATCGCCGAGTGCTATGCCAATCTCGAATGCAAGGTGGTGGACACCCGGCTGGTGAACAAATACAACTTTTTTATCCTCGAGGTGCTCAAGGCGTGGCTCGACCCGGCAAGGAAAGACCCGCGCACGCTGCATCATCGCGGCCATGGCCTCTTCGCAGTCGATGGCGAGACGATCAAGTTGCCGTTCAAGAAGAAATAGCAGCCATGAGTTTTCGCGGCATTCACGCCATTGCTTGTGTCCTGCTGGCCACCAGCCTGTCCGCTTTCTGCCGCGACCTGCCGCTGGACACCATCAAGCTGCCGCCCGGCTTCAGGATCAGTCTGTATGCCGGCAATGTACCGGGCGCGCGTTCGATGGCGTTGAGCACGGACGGCACGCTGTTTGTTGGCACACGTGGCGACAAGATTTATGCACTGCCCAACCGCAAGCATGGCAAACAAGCCGACGAAGTCATCATCCTCGCCCCCGGCCTCGACACGCCGAACGGCGTGGCTTTCCGCGATGGCGCGTTGTATGTGGCGGAGATCAACCGCATCCTGCGCTTCGACGATATCGAGGCGCGCCTGCGCAACCCGCCCAAACCGGTGGTGGTGAACAGCAGCTTTCCCGGAGATACGCACCACGGCTGGAAATTTATCCGCTTCGGCCCGGACGGGCTGCTGTATGTGCCGGTGGGTGCGCCGTGCAATATCTGCGAGCCCGACCCCGCGCGCTACGCCGCCATCTTCCGCATGAGGCCGGACGGCGCGGCGCTGGAGCAGTATGCGCGCGGCGTGCGCAACACTGTGGGTTTCGACTGGAACCCCGACACCAATGAGTTGTGGTTCACCGACAACGGGCGCGACTGGATGGGTAACGACGCTCCGCCGGATGAGCTGAATCACGCGCCGCACCCCGGCATGAATTTCGGCTACCCTTATTGCCATGGGAAGGCGCTGGCTGACCCGGAATTCGGCAGCAAGCATACCTGCGGCGAATTCACCCCGCCCGCGATGGAACTCGGCCCGCACGTGGCATCCCTGGGCATGCGTTTCTACACCGGCGCGATGTTTCCTGAACCCTACCGCAAGCAAATCTTCATTGCCGAGCATGGCTCTTGGAACCGCTTGCCATCCATAGGCTATCGCATCACTCTGGTGCGCCTGCGCAACGGGCAGGCGGTGAGCTACGAAGTATTCGCGCAAGGCTGGCTGCAAGGGCTGACCGCGTGGGGCCGCCCGGTGGACGTGCAGGTGATGCCGGACGGGGCGCTGCTGGTGTCGGACGACAAGGCCGGGGTGATCTACCGGATCAGCTACGGCAAGGATTGATTTTCAGACTGCCGCACTGATCCTCATACATGGAGTTTAACTATGGCTATCCAATCGGTTTGTGTGTTGGGCGGAACGGGTTTTGTCGGGCGGCATATTGTCCGCTTGCTGTGCGCGCAGGGAGTGGCGGTGCGCGTGCCGACGCGCAGTACCGACAGGCTGCGGCAGGCATTAACCTCCTTGCCGGTGGAGGTCGTGCCAGCCGATGTGCATGACATTGCGCAGCTCACCAGGTTGTTTGCAGGGGTGGATGCGGTCATCAATCTGGTGGGCATTCTGCACGAGCAGGGCGGACAGACATTCCAGCGCGTGCATATCGAGCTGGCGCGCAAGGTGATCGAGGCGGCAAGGATTGCCGGAGTGGGGCGACTGCTGCACATGAGCGCGTTGAATGCCGCGCCGGACGGGCCAAGCGCCTATCTGCGCAGCAAGGGCGAGGCGGAGATGCTGGTGCAGGCCAGCGGCCTGCAAGCCACGATCTTCCGTCCCTCGGTAATTTTCGGGGCGGAGGATAGTTTCCTGAACATGTTTGCCAAGCTGGCGAAGTGGGCGCCAATAATGCCGCTGGCGTGTGCCGATGCAAAATTTCAGCCGGTGTGGGTGGAGAATGTGGCGCAGGTTTTCGTGCATAGTATGGGCGACACAGCCAGCACCGGGCAGCGCTATGACCTGTGCGGCCCGCAGGTGTATCGCCTGCGTGAACTGGTGATGTTTGCCGCCGCTTGCCGTGGCCGGCATCCGTTGATCGTGCCGCTACCGAATCCTGTGGCCTATGTCCAGGCCGGCGTGATGGAGTGGCTGCCGGTCAAGCTGATGACGCGCGATAACTTTTATTCCATGCAGCAGGACAGTGTGTGCGATTGTGCTTTTCCGTTCGGCATTACACCTGCACGCCTGGAAGACATCGCCCCGCAGTATCTGGCTTAGCTTACGGTGGATTACGGCTGCGCCTGATCCTCCTTGCGAAATCCCTCGCCTATCTGTGGAAAAGAAACGCTCATCTCCTTACCGGGGATGTGCCGATTTTCGTTTAAAGTCAGTATGACCAGACTAAAGCCCATAGGATGGTAAAATACATTTCTTGCGGCGTGCCGCTTCGTTTCCTAATGGAGTCTTTACCGTGCAACTCGTTTGTCTCGACCTTGAAGGCGTGCTCGTCCCGGAAATCTGGATCGAGTTTTCCCAACGCACCGGCATTCCGGAATTGCGCCGCACCACGCGTGACGAACCCGATTACGACAAGCTGATGAAATACCGGCTGGGCATTCTGGCACAGCATAAACTCGGCCTGCCAGACATCCAGAAAGTAATCGCGGCGATGGGGCCGCTGGCCGGGGCCAAGGATTTTCTCGATGACCTGCGCCAGCGCTTCCAGGTCATCATTCTTTCCGACACCTTCTATGAGTTTGCCATGCCGCTGATGCAGCAACTGGGCATGCCGGCGCTGTTCTGCCACAAGCTGGAAGCCGATGCCGGCGGCACCCTGGTCAACTATCATCTGCGCATGCCGAACCAGAAGCGCGAGGCGGTGAAGCGTTTCAAGGAACTCAATTTCAAGACGATCGCTGTCGGGGACTCTTACAACGACACGGCAATGCTCGGCGAAGCGCATGCCGGCATCCTGTTCCACCCGCCGGAGAACGTGATCCGGGAATTCCCGCAATTTCCGGTGACCATGAACTATGCGGAACTCGATACGGAAATCCGCAAGGCCAGCACGAGAATCTGACGCATTAAACCCTGGCAGCACCCCGCCGCATCAGATCGGCATCATTGCCGGTAACGGCTGAAAACTACTGGTTCTTCTTTAAGCGTGGATTGACTCTGCAAGGAAAGATCTGCGGGGCGGCTAGCGGCTCTGGGCTGGCAGGGAGGCGGCCTGATTTTTCTGTTGAAGAATACTGATGACCTTCTCGATTCCCCACTGCAGGATTTCGTCAGCAAAGCTTGATCGGTAAATTTTGACCGTGCTTATGCCGTCGACGATGACATCGTAAAACTTCCACCCCGTGGGTGTTTTTTCCATCTTGAAGTCTATTTGGGTCGGCTCATCTACAGGATCGATAACGGTGGTCCTGACCACGATGTCGGTGTCTCCCGGTCGCAAGCTTACCGGGGCAACCACGATCTTCTGGTTGTTGTACAGGGCTATAACGTTGGCAAAGGTATGCGCGAGAAATGTGCGGAATTCCCTGGTCAGGGTTTGCTGCTCTTCCGGCGTGGCGCCGGACCAGTTCTTGTTGCCGACGGCCAGCCGCGTCATGCGGGAAAAGTCGGCATAGGGAAGAGCCTTGACCTCAAGGAGGCTGTCCAGCTTCTTGCGGTTGCTTATGATTTCGCGGTCCTGTTTAATCGGCGTAATGACATCATCTGCAACCTGCTTGACGAGCGCATCCGGGGGAAGCATGGCTGGGTCATCGGCAAGCGCATTCGCCGCAAACAATATTAAAACCGCAAGTAATAGCCAACGTATCATTCCGGTGCACCCCCTGAATACCTCGGGTTGCTCATGCCACAAGTATACGATTCGCCAGAGGAATTTTGTAATTCTATCAAGGTTCGAGCAGAAAATAAAACTTGCCAAGCAGCCAGTTGAGAGCGCGGTTGTTGTGCCGGTAATAAAGATGGGTCTCTACCAGGTGGCTGCCAAGCTTTTTTTTGAATTCGTATGCCGTAACACCCAGTTCCAGCTCCGTCAGCCCATCCCGCGCGCAGACGTCGATCGCCTTGAGGAACAGCATGAAATACAGGCCGTGCTTCCGGCCACTGGCGTAATCCATCCCGATATACTTGTGCACCATCCGTCCGTTCTTGCACAGCACCTGGGTGAAGCCGATCAGCGTGTCTGCTTCGTAAAACAGCAACCATTTGCTGATTGCCTTGGTATTATAAAAATAATCCATGCTTAAACACTCGAGCCGTATATCTGCATTCTGATATACGTTCAGGTACAGCCTGTAAACGTGAGGAATCAATCTGTCTGGAAGATCGTCGCGCTCCTCGTACTTCAGGCCGCTTGCGAGCTTCATCTTGCGCTTCAGGTAATTGCGGCGACTGGATTTCAGCCCGGAATAATAATCCCCGTTAATTTTTAGCACAGGAACTGGCAGTCCGCGCGCCCGGACAAATCCGGCGCCAAGAGGCAAGTCATGATCGAACCCCTTGTAAGACACCAATGGCGCGTGCCTGGCCAATTCCCTGTTGATGATTTCAAGCACGGGCGCGGATAGCTCGCCATCAATCTGCCCCAAGTCGACAGACGGATGTCCAACGCAGGCAATTTTAATTTTTATACGCGATAGCATGCCACCCAGCCAGCTATCATCCGGAAGCATTGTTCCAAGCCGGAAGTCCATCAGGAAATACGGGGCAACGGCGACGCGGGCTTCATCCCGGGAGACAGCCAGGTAACCAAAATCAAAACCCTCTACGCGAGCATCCTGAAATGCCTTGTAATACAGGCCATCTTCCGGGAAGCGGACGAGGAATCCTTCTGGCGGAGCGCTCAGGCGTTCAATGGTAAGCATGTCCGTAATATTGACATACTGTGAAAAAGTTGGGAATTTACAATTCGCCTTTGCTAACCTCTTCGGGTCAGAATTTCTGGCTGCTTGAGGCAGGGAAGTTCATTGCGGGTATTGAAAACAGGAGGGGTTAATGGTGTAATGCCGCTCTTCTGCATATTTTAAGAAACCAACGCCATGTTCACGCAAGAATCTTCCGCATCACTTCTGGGTCTCGAGTCCGGCAAAGACATCCGCGATACGGCAGATGCCGCTGATGAGCCTTTGCATGATGCCTCCTACGCAGGAGATACGGCAGAAGCCCAACGGTTGCTCGACCAGGGAGCTGACGTTAACTCCAAGGATAGAGCAGAAGCTACCCCTTTGCATTATGCGGCCAGCGGCGGCCATCTTGAACTTGTGGAGTTATTGCTGAACCGGGGCGCCAATGTCCATGCCCAAGGCCATCTTGGCTACACTCCCTTGCATCTTGCCTACTTTAACGGACACCCTCATATTATCGATTGCCTGATTAATCACGGCGCTGACCCCTCAATTGTAAGCGCACTGGATGAAGGCATGGCGGATGCGGAAGATGATTGAAGGATGCTTGCATGATATTTACTTTCACGCTATCCGCACGGTAAAACGGGTTTGATGAGATACCGAACAAACCGGTTGGGCGCCTTGCAACTTCGCATGGTTACATGGATAAATCCAGAAAACAGAACTTGATTCAACGCTTCCTGAAATAAATCTGCATTCATTGAATGCCGTTTTCGCTGGTTGTTGTTAAGACCGCCCTGGCTTTAAATACCGCTCCGTGATTTATTTTCATCCTCTGTCATCATCTTAAATTCCCCCGGTTTCGCCGCCTTCCGGTAGTCTGGATTAGGCAAGACTACCACCCTGAGTTATACGTTCAGTTTTGCAATGTTGCTTCTGTGTAGTTGAGGAAGTTTTATGATTACTGGTTAAAGGTTAAAAAAATCAATTGACAACAATGGGTTGTTGAATTATCTTCGCGTTAATTATGCGCACTTCGGTTTTATCCAACTTATTTAGCCGAGTCAGCCAGCGGACTGGCTGGTTTGCCATATGCACAAGTGGCAACGGTGTGTCCTTTGCATATGTGAAATATACCGAGAATAGTCCGCCGCGTGTAATGTCCTGTGCCTTTTATCCGGAAGAAAATGTAACGCCGTCTGTACTGGAAAAACTTCGTAAGGACGCACGCATTGGCGACTTGCAGTTCATTACGCTGCTGGCTGCCGGCGAATACCAGATATTGATGGTTGAAGCGCCCAATGTTCCCCAGGACGAGATGAAGACAGCCGTCCGCTGGCGCATCAAGGATTCGCTGAATTACTCGGTGGACGAAGCTACTGTAGATGTGTTGCAAATCCCCACCGGCAAGGCTGGCGGCGAACGTCCGCAATCGCTGTATGCGATTGCGGCATCCAACGATACAATAAGAAAACGTATTGCACTATTTGAGAAGGCAAAAATCAATCTCAGGGTAATTGATATTCCGGAAATGGCGCAGCGCAATATTGCTGCATTATTCGAGGAAGAAGGACGATGTCTGGCGTTGCTGGCTTTCGATGACAGGGGAGGGATGCTTACCTTCACCAGCGGCGGTGAGCTGTATTTGGCGCGCCGTATTGAAGTTACCCTGGGCCAGTTGCAGGATGCCGATGAAGACCTGCGCCAGCAGTATCTGGATCGCGTGGAACTGGAATCGCAACGCTCCCTGGATTATTTTGGGCGCCAGTACAGCCAAATTTCGGTAAATCGTTTGCTGATTTCCGCACCGGAACATCTTGGCCTGGTGCAATGGCTGGCTCCCCACCTGGACATGCCGGTGGAGCAACTCGACCTGTCCAAGGTGCTGGATATCAGCGGAGTGCCGGAACTGGCTGACAGTGAATATCTTGCGCATGTGTTCCCGGCGTTAGGTGCGGCGCTGCGGTATGAAAGGCGAGCAGAATGAGCCAGCAGATCAACCTGCTCAGCCCGGCTTTCCGGAAACAGAAGAAGTATTTTTCGGCGCTTGCCATGTTGCAGGCGCTGGCGCTGATTGCACTGGGTTCGGCATTGTTTTACGGTTACGCGACCTATCAGGTCAAGCTGCTGGCCAAACAATCTGATGAAACGGGCAGGCGTTATGCTGCCGAGCAGCTCAGGCTGGCCCGCTACACGGCGGAGTTTTCGCCGCAGCAGTCCGGACAGATGCTGGAGGAAGAGCTGAAGCGTGCTGAAGCCAGGGCGACCGTACAGCGTGAACTCATTGAAACCCTGAAGAGTGGGGTGATGGGCAATACCACGGGCTATTCGGAATACATGCGCGCATTTGCGCGCCAGGCAGTGAGCGGCTTGTGGTTGACCGGTTTTGTCATTATTGGGGATGCCGCCCAGGTAAGTCTGAGCGGTGCAGTGTTATCCCCGGAACTGGTGCCGTCCTATATTCAGAAGTTAGGCCAGGAAAAAGTGATGCGCGGGAAATCGTTTGCGGCATTGCAGATGCAGCAGCCCAAGGCGGGAAGCGGCAAGGTGGCGCGCTATGTCGAGTTCACGCTACAGTCAACTGAAGCCGCCGAGGCACCAAAATAATGCGGCAATACTGGGGAAAATTCGCTGATAAGGTCGATGGGATGTCATTGCGCGAACGTGCGCTTATTTTTTCTGCCATCGCATTTTTGCTGGTTACGCTGGTTCAGGTGCTATTCGTTGACCCTTTGCTGGCCGAGCAGAAGAAACTCTACGCCAAGGTGACTCAGCAACAGGAGAAGATGAAGGAAATACGGGCGCAAATCGAGTCCTCGCTGCAAGCCAGGAAGGATGATGCGAATTCGCCATCGCGCCAGCGCCTGGGCCAGATCAGGCAGCAACTTGCCGATGGGGATGCTTACCTGCAAAGCCGTCGTGACCGCCTGGTGGCACCGGAAAAAATGGCCGATCTTCTGGGGCTGGTGCTCAGTAAAAATGGCAAATTGCAATTGGTTAACCTGCAAACCATGGCGGCTGCCCCATTGATCGAGAAAGCGGCCGACAAGCCGGAGGGGGCAGGCATTACCGCGGCAAACGCGGCGGCAGAACTGGACAAGCAGGTGTTCAAGCATGGTGTGCAGATTACCGTGCGCGGCAGTTATCTGGATTTGATGCAATACCTGGTAACGCTTGAGCAATTGCCGACCAAAATGTTTTGGGGGGCAGCCAAGATGAGTGTGGTGCAATATCCGGCAGTGGAACTGACGCTGACCCTTTACACGCTGAGCCTGGACAAGTCATGGCTACAGATTTGAAAGCGCCAATTTCTGGAGGCGGCTATTTCTGGGCATTTCCACTGCTGTGGGTCATTGTCGGCAGCGCCCATGCGCAAGTGCTGGTTGACCCTACACGCCCGCCCGCCGAGATCAGCGCTCCTCAGGCATCGGGTGAACAGGCTGCCGTGGCGGAGGCTAACAGGGTACAATCAATCATTATTTCTCCAACCCGCCGGGCGGCCATCATCAATGGACAAACTGTCGAATTAGGTGCGAAACTTGGCAACACCAGGCTGGTCGAGGTCAGTGAAAGAGGCGTGGTATTGGAAGGGATGCAGGGGCGGCAAATGTTGGCGCTGTTTCCTGGCGTGGAACTGAAGCAAAATGCCGGTGCAGAACCAAAGCAAAAAACCGAGTCTTTGCCAGCGCAGGCAAAAAGCGTAAAGCGTGCGAAGAAAAAAACCATGCCCCCAAACAAGGCAGATGAACCGGCGATACCGAAGGAGAGGAAATGAGACGGATATTGTGGATGCTGGTTTTTACCTGTTTATCGGCCTGCACCGCACCCAGCACAAGAAACACTACGGCGGAAGCCATACGCCACGAACTGGATGCGGCAGCACAGGAAAGCGCCAAACCCGGCAAACTGGATGCGGTGAACAACGCGCTGCTTCCGCCGCTTGCGGTGAATATGCACAAGGTGGATAACAAGCCGCTGGAGGCCAAGTTTGATATCGTTGTAAACAACACGTCCGCCAACCAGGTGTTCATGGCCATTGTATCGGGTACGCGCTACAGCATGCTGGTGCACCCGGATGTCTCCGGAAAGATCTCGCTCAATCTCAAGGATGTGACGGTGTTCGAGGCGCTGGAGGCAATCCGCGAATTGTATGGCTATGAATACAAGGTGGATGCCGCGCGCATTTACATCCAGCCGATTTCGATGCAGACACGTATTTTTCAAGTGAATTACCTGACTGGCCAGCGTGCGGGAACATCATCTTTGCGCGTGACATCCGGTTCGGTGTCGGACGCCCCGATTTCCGGGATGCCGGGAGCGGTGCCTGTTACGCAAACTACTTCGGGCGGCACGTCGCGCCCTCAAGACAGCAGCAAGGTCACCATGACATCCAGCGCGGATTTCTGGGAAGAGTTAAGCAAGTCGCTGACCGCCATTGTCGGCGCCGAGAATGGGCGCAGTGTAGTGATCAGCCCGATGTCCGGCGTCATCGTGGTGCGCGCCATGCCGGATGAATTGAAGAATGTTTCCGCCTATCTCAAGGCATCCCAGATTTCCATCGAGCGGCAGGTCATTCTGGAAGCGAAAATTGTCGAGGTGCAGCTTAACGACGGTTTTCAGTCCGGGGTGAATTGGGGAGCCTTCAAAAACAGTCCCAATAGCCGAACATCAATCGGGCAAATTGCTTCGGGCGGAACCATGGTTCCTGGTACTGCAGGGGCAGGAGCCTTGACTCCTGGCGCCCTGACGGGAGGGGCAAATCTCGGCACAGTAACTCCGGGCACCGATTTGGTGGGCGGAGCAAATGCTGTAGGCACTCTTTTCGGCCTGGCCTTCCAGACCAGCAGCTTTGCCGCGCTGTTGAATTTCCTTGAAACCCAAGGCAATGTGCATGTGTTATCCAGTCCGCGCATTGCCACCTTGAACAACCAGAAGGCGGTGCTCAAGGTCGGGACGGATGAATTTTTCGTGACCAATGTTTCCACCACAACGACTACCGGAACAGCAACCACTTCTACGCCATCCGTCACGCTGCAACCGTTCTTTTCAGGCATCGCACTGGATGTGATGCCACGCATTGACGAGAATAACGAAATTATCCTGCACGTACATCCTTCGGTGAGCCAGGTATCCACCGTAAACAAGACGGTGAACACGGGCGTGGGCGGTACGCTGAACCTGCCGCTGGCGTCAAGCTCCATATCGGAGACTGACAGTATCGTGCGCGCACGCGATGGCCAGATTGTAGCGATTGGCGGCCTGATGCGTCAGGCAACCTTCGACGACCAGTCCGGCTTGCCGGGGTTGCCCAAAGGCATATTCGGGCAAACCAACAAGCGCACCGAAAAACGCGAACTGGTCATCCTGCTGAAGCCCACGGTGGTGGACAGCGACAGGGATTGGTCGGATGACATCACGCGCAGCCGTGACCGCGTGGGCAGCATGACGAATTCTTCGGGAGCGAGGCCGTAATGCTTCTGATCCCCATTAACTTTTTACTTTTACCTGTTGAGTTAATATCATGTACCTACAACACTTCGGCCTGCGCGAACCACCGTTCGGTTTGACCCCGGATACCAGTTTTTTCTTCGCCTGTTCCAGTTACCAGGAAGCGCTCAACACCTTGTTGGTTGCGGCGCGCAACGGCGAGGGCTTCATCAAGATTGTGGGCGAGGTGGGCAACGGCAAGACCCTGTTGTGCCGCAAATTTCTCGCCACGCTCAATCAGGGAGATCATAACGCGACGACGGCTATCGGCACCCAGGATGAGAATGGCGCTGGGCATACTTCCGCCAGGTTTGTCACCGCCTATATCCCCAACCCCTATCTGGAGCCGCGCAGCCTGTTGCTGGCGTTGGCGGGGGAATTCCGTATCAGTCTCGATAAGGAGGTCGACCAGCATCAGTTGCTCAAGGGGTTGACCCTCGCATTGCTGAACTTCGCCCGCGAGGGGAAGCGCGTGCTGGTGTGCCTGGATGAAGCGCAGGCAATGCCGCTGGAAAGCATGGAAGTATTGCGCCTGCTCACCAACCTGGAAACCGAGAAGCGGAAATTGATGCAGGTAGTCCTGTTTGGCCAGCCGGAACTGGACGAACACCTGAAGCAGAACTCGGTGCGGCAATTGCGCCAGCGCATCAGCTTCCAGTACGAGTTGAAAGGCTTGCGCAATGATGAACTGGATCGCTATTTGCGCCACCGTCTCGGTGTAGCGGGGTTTGCCGGGGAAACGCTGTTCAATAAAAGCGCGGCCAGTATGCTGCACCGGGTCAGCCGTGGCACGCCGCGTCTGGTGAATATCATCGCGAACAAGGCGTTATTGCTGGCGTTTGGCGAAGGGCGGCAGCAAGTGCAGGCACGCCATGTGCGCGGCGCAGCCGCCGATACGCCGGAGGCGCGGTACGACTGGCTGGCATGGGGCTGGGGCATTGCTGCGCTGACATTGTCCATGGCGGGATTGGGGATGGGCTGGATGGCATTGCATTAGTGGTGAACCGATGAGTTTGATCAATCAGGTTTTGAGCGATCTGGAAAAGCGCGGGGTCAATGCGCTGCCTGATGAGGCTTCCATTCGCGTAGTTCCTCCGCTACAGAAAAATCGCCCCAGGATGGTGCTGCTGGCGGTGGCCATGCTGGCGCTGGTGCTCGTGGCGGCGGAGCAGTGGAGGAGAAGCCGCTCCCAGCCAGGAGTGAGTGTTCCCCTCGCAGGAGGGGTGCAGCATGGCGATGGGAGACCAACCGGCGGCAACAATTTTTCCCGGCAGGCCGTGAGCGTGCTAACTGCTTCGGGGGCGTTGCTTGCGGGTGAAGGCATGGTGCAAGAAACTGTCAAGCCTGTTGCCGCACTCCAGGCCGAATCCCAGCCGGTTGCTGCCGTCACGCAGGAAATTTCCCGGGTATCTTCCGGGCCTGAAAGCAGGGAAAAGAGCGGCAATGAAGCGTCAGGATCGGGAATGCGGTTGAGTTTTGAGTTGAACTCCATTCCCATGCCATCCAGCTTGCGGGCCAAGTCGCTTGCCGCAACAGCCACGCAGCGTCCTGTGCCCGCCGCCGCATCTGTAGCGGATGCGGCGGCGGGTTCAAAGATGCTCAATCCGCCTGGTGGCAGGGTCACAGCGGAATTGCCAGTGCTGCCGCAGCGCAATACTGCTCACATGGCAGAAAGCAAAGCATCAGTCGCGGTGCAGGCGCCCGCTGAAACACCGGTGGGCAGCGTGGATAAGCAGATCAAGCAGGTCAGCGTGCAACAGCAGGCTGAAAACGAGTTCCGCAGGGCAAACGGATTGATGCAGCAAGGCTACGCCAGTGATGCGTTTGCGGCTTACGAGGCTGCGTTGCAACTCGATGCGGGCCACGATGCCGCACGCCTGGCCATGGTTGGGGTGCTGCTGGAAAACAAGCGCAATGCCGATGCCGAGCGTGTGCTGCAGGATGGCCTGAAACATAATCCCAGACATAGCGGGTTTGCCATGCTGCTGGCGCGGCTGCAGGTTGAACGCGATGCGTTGCCGCTGGCGCTGGATACTTTGCAGAAGACCTTGCCTTATGCCGACCTGCAGGCGGATTACCAGGCGTTCGTTGCGGCGCTGTTGCAACGACAGAATCGCCACAAGGAAGCCATTACGCATTACCAGATTGCCCTGCAGTTATCGCCCGGTTCCGGTGTCTGGCTGATGGGACTGGGCATTTCCCTGCAGGCGGTGCAACGGAATGAAGACGCGCGCGATGCGTTCAGACGCGCCATCGAGGCGCATACCCTGAGCGCCGAGTTGCAGGCATTCGTCAAGCAGCGGCTAAAAGAGTTGTAGTCATTTGGCGTGCGGCAGCGTCCGCGCTACCACCCACGCGCTCACTTTACGCGCACCGGCCTGGCGCAAGGCGTGCGCCAATGCATTGACGGATGCGCCGCTGGTCATCACATCATCCACCACGGCAACGTGCTTCCCCGGTAAATCCTCCGAGCAGGTAAATGCCTTGCGCATATTCTTGACGCGTTCCTGCCATGGCAAAGAAGATTGCGGCGGGGTGTCGCGCACGCGCTGGCAGGCGTGGCTTAACAGCGGGATGTTCAGCTTGTCTGCGAGGTGACGCGCCAATTCCAGCGACTGGTTGAAGCCGCGCTCGCGCAGGCGGGCCGGATGCAATGGCATCGCCACGATACAGTCGGGACGGACTTCTACACGCTGTGCCAGCTTGTCCGCGAGTTGCCGGGCTAACAACAATTGCTCGTTGAACTTGAGCGCCTGCACCAGCTTGTCGAGCGGAAAGGCGTAGGCGAATACCGCTACCGTATGCTTGAATTGCGGTGCCTGTTTCAGACAACGCCCGCAGGTTGCGCCATTCGGAGTGGGCAGGGCGCATACCGGGCAATGCGGGGCGGTCAAATAGGGCAGGGCGGCATCGCAAGGCACGCACCATGCACCATTGCGGCTGGGTGCACCGCACAGCAGGCAGGGCTGCGCAGGTAGCGCGCGCCTAATTTGTGCGCCAATGTTCACAAGTTGCCCGGTTAAAATTGACAAGTTCATGCCCTTTGCGGATGATGCGAACCTGTCGCAATTTAACCCGATTCCAACGTCATGCAAACCCGAACCGTACAATTTATTCGTCCTTACAAAGCGGCAACCCCTGCCGAACCATCCGGCATCGCCCAGCGCTGGAGCATCGCCGAGATCGAGGCGCTGTTCAAACTGCCATTTGCCGATCTGCTGTATCGCGCGCAGCAAGTGCACCGCGAACATTTCGATCCCAACGCGGTGCAGTTGTCCACCCTGCTGTCCATCAAGAGCGGCGGCTGCACCGAGGATTGCGGCTATTGCCCGCAGTCGGCATTTAATTCCGCCGGGGTGGAAAACCAGGAGATGCTCAAGCTGGAAGCCGTGGTGCAGGCGGCACGCGCGGCGCAGCAAAAAGGCGCCGGGCGTTTCTGCATGGGCGCGGCATGGCGCGAGCCGAATGAGGCGGAGATGGCGAGCGTGGTGGAAATGGTCAAGGCGGTGCGCGACATCGGCATGGAGACTTGTGCGACGCTGGGCATGCTGCGCGAGGAACATGTCGAGCAATTGCGCGACGCCGGGCTGGATTACTACAACCACAATCTCGACACCGCGCCGGAGTTTTACGGCGAGATCATCACCACGCGCGATTACCAGGATCGCCTCGACACGCTGGAGCGCGTGCGCCGTGCCGGCATCAACGTGTGCAGCGGCGGCATTGTCGGCATGGGCGAGAGCCTCACGCAACGCGCGGGATTGATTGCGCAACTGGCCAACCTCGACCCCTACCCCGAGAGTGTGCCGATCAACAATCTGGTCAAGGTGGAAGGCACGCCGCTGGCCGATGCAGCCGATCTCGACCCGCTGGATTTTGTGCGCACCATCGCGGTGGCGCGCATCACCATGCCCACGGCGCGTG
This sequence comes from Gallionellaceae bacterium, assembly GCA_028713345.1. Lineage (GTDB taxonomy): Bacteria > Pseudomonadota > Gammaproteobacteria > Burkholderiales > Gallionellaceae > JAQTOM01. The sequence continues at coordinate 14,584 of JAQTOM010000013.1, forward strand.
TGCGCCTGTCCGCCGGGCGCCAGCAGATGAGCGATGCGGTACAGGCACTATGCTTCCTCGCGGGAGCCAACTCGATGTTCTATGGCGACCAGCTGCTGACCACCGGCAATCCCGATGTGGAGCATGACCGCGCGCTGCTGGACAAGCTGGGCATGTATCCGGCCCCCGAACAGAGTTAATGCCGTTTGCCGCACTACAACGCCAACTCGACGAGCGCGCCGCGCAAGGCCTGCTGCGCCGCCGCCGCGTGCTGCAAAGTGCGCAGGGCGTGCATGTCATGGCGGACAGCAAGCCGTACCTTTCCTTTTGCAGTAACGACTATCTTGGCCTCGCCAACCATCCGCGAGTGGTTGCTGCCCTGCAAGCCGGGGCGCAACAGTATGGGGCCGGCAGCGGCGCATCGCACCTGGTCAGCGGCCACAACAGCGCGCACCACGAGCTGGAACAATCACTCGCGCGGTTCGTGGGCAAACCTGCCGCGCTGTTGTTCTCTGCCGGTTACATGGCCAACCTGGGCGTGGTGCAGGCGCTGGTTGGCAGGCGCGACACGGTGTTTGCCGACAAGCTTAACCATGCCTCGCTGAACGACGCCATGCTGCTGTCGCGTGCGCGGGTGCAGCGCTATCGCCACAATGACACGGCTCACCTTGCGCAATTGCTGGAGCAGGCAAAAAGCGGGCGGAAACTTATCATCACCGATGCGGTGTTCAGCATGGATGGCGACATTGCGCCGCTGCCGGAATTGCTGGCGCTGTGCGAGCAGCATGATGCATGGCTGCTGGCGGATGATGCGCACGGCTTCGGTGTGCTGGGCGA
>JAQTOM010000013.1:15499-28204 GCA_028713345.1 Gallionellaceae bacterium
TCATCACCGATGCGGTGTTCAGCATGGATGGCGACATTGCGCCGCTGCCGGAATTGCTGGCGCTGTGCGAGCAGCATGATGCATGGCTGCTGGCGGATGATGCGCACGGCTTCGGTGTGCTGGGCGAGCAGGGGCGTGGTTCGCTGGCGCACTTCAAATCCCCCCCCTCCCCCCCTTTGCAAAAGGGGGGGAGGGGGGATTTAAGCAGTTCCCCGCGCATCATTTACATGGCCACACTGGGCAAGGCGGCAGGCGTATCCGGCGCATTCGTCGCGGCGGAACAGGTGGTGATCGATACGCTGCTGCAGAGTGCGCGCAGCTACGTCTATACCACCGCCAGCCCGCCTGCGCTGGCAACTGCATTATTGGCGAGCCTGGAATTGCTGCAAGCAGAAGATTGGCGGCGCGAGCAGTTGCGAAAACTGATTGCGCAGTTGCGTTCAGGGTTGGCGGGATTGAAGTGGCGCCTGATGGATACGCAGACGCCTATCCAGCCGTTGCTGGTCGGAGGCAATGAAGAAGCCGTTGCGTTGAGCGAAGGGCTGCGCGCACGCGGCATCTGGGTACCCGCCATCCGCCCGCCGACTGTGCCGCAGGGTACGGCACGCTTGCGCATCTCGTTGTCGGCAGCGCACAGCGAAGCGGACGTGGATCAACTGATTGGAGCGCTGCATGAGCTTGCACGTTGAATCACAGGGTAGCGGCGCGCCTCTGGTCATGCTGCACGGGTGGGGCATGCACGGGGGCATCTGGGGCAATGTCGTGCCGCAATTGGCGCAGCGGTTCCGTGTGCATTGCGTGGACTTGCCGGGGCATGGGTATAGCAAGGGGAAGGGGGAATGGGGAAGGGAGAAGGGTAACCCTCCCGGCAGGGAGGGTCGCGCCGCAGGCGCGGGGTGGGCATCCCCCTTCCCCCTTCCCTCTTCTCCCTTCTCACTGGATACCATCGTTTCTGCTCTTGCCGCGCAATTCGATGAACCACTGAACGTTTGCGGCTGGTCGCTGGGCGGGCAGATCGCGCTGCACTGGGCGGCGCGCGAGCCGCAGAAAATAAAACGCCTGGTGCTGGTGGCGAGCACGCCCTGCTTCGTCGAACGCGACGACTGGTTGTTCGGCTTGGCGCATGGCATCTTGCGGCAATTTGCCGCCGAACTGGAAAAGAACCATGCTGCGACCTTGCGCCGCTTCCTGGCCCTGCAGGTGCGTGGCAGCGAAGGCGAGCGCGAATTGCTGGCAAGCTTGCGCGCACGCCTGTTCAGCCGCGGCGAACCGCATCTGGATGCGCTGCGCGGCGGGCTGGAAATATTGCGCCATGCGGATTTGCGCGCAGCGCTGCCCGTCATCCGGCAGCCGGTGCTGGTTATGGCCGGAGAGCGCGACAAGCTGACACCGCCGGAAGCATCGTCCTATACGGCGCAAGCCCTGCCCAATGCGCGTATGGAAGAGATTGCGGGCGCGGCGCACGCGCCGTTCCTGTCGCACCCGCAGATTTTTGTGGAACACATCACGAGTTTTTTACATGAACGAATTTGAAATTGATAAACGCGCCGTGCGCCGCGCCTTCAACCGTGCCGCGCACGGCTACGATGCCGCTGCGGTATTGCAGCGCGAGGTGTGCAGCCGCATGCTGGAACGCCTGGATTACATCAGGCAGAAACCCGCATGTGTACTGGATGCGGGCTGCGGTACCGGCCGGGGGACGCGCCAGTTGGCGCAACGCTATCCTGCGGCGCAGGTGGTGGCACTGGACATCGCGCTGGGCATGTTGAGTGTGGCGCGCGAGCAATCAGGCTGGTGGCGCAAGTTGTTCGCCAGCGGGAAACAAGCCCATGTCTGCGCCGATGTCGAGGCGTTGCCGTTGGCCGCCAACAGCATGGATATGGTGTGGTCCAACCTGACCCTGCAATGGTGCAACGATTTGCCCGCCACTCTGCGCGGGTTGCAGCGCGTGCTGAAAGTGGGCGGACTGCTGATGTTCTCCACCTTCGGCCCGGATACGCTGAAGGAACTGCGCAGCGCCTTTCACGGCGTGGACGGCCACACCCATGTGAACCGTTTCATCGACATGCACGACATAGGCGACATGCTGGCGCATAGCGGATTTGCCGAACCGGTGATGGACATGGAAATCATCACGCTGACCTACCATGACATGAAAGCGGTGATGCAGGATTTGCGCGGCATCGGCGCGCATAACGCCACCGCCGGGCGTGCGCAGGGCATGATGGGCAAGGCGGCATGGCAGGCGCTGCTGGAAAATTATGAGCGCCATCGCCGCGACGGCAAGTTGCCCGCAACTTTCGAGATCATTTACGGCCACGCCTGGAAACCAAAACCGCATGTAACCAGCGATGGTGCGCAGATTATTCAGACCGATTTTAAATTATGAATTACTTTGTCACAGGCACCGATACCGGCGTGGGCAAGACGCTCATCAGCTGCGCCTTGCTGCATGCCTTTGCCGCACAGGGGCTGCGTGTGGCCGGCATGAAGCCGGTGGCGGCGGGTTGCGATGAAGACGAGCATAATGAGGATGCAAATAAGTTGCGGGCCGCCAGCAACATCATGGCGAGCTATGGCCAGGTCAATCCCTGCTGTTTTCCGTATCCCGTTGCACCGCACATTGCCGCCAGAAATGCGGGTGCACGCATTGATTTATCCCGTATCCTGACGTCGTACCATGAACTGGCATCGCAGGCGGATGTGGTGGTTGTGGAAGGTGTCGGTGGTTTCATGGTGCCGCTCAATGAGCGGCAGGATAGCGCCGACCTGGTGCGGCAGATGGAATTGCCGGTGATACTGGTGGTGGGCATGCGCCTGGGTTGCATAAACCATGCGCTGCTGACCGCAGAGGCGATTGCTGCAAGGGGAGTAAAATTTGCGGGTTGGGTGGCCAACGTGCTGGATGCCAATATGGCCGTGCTACGCGACAATATTGCGGCGCTGGAGCAGCGCCTGACAGCGCCTTTGCTGGGAGTGGTCGGATATCAGGCGCAGCCTGATGCGCGTGTGATGGCCATGCAATTGAACATCGAGCCGCTAAGCACAGTAGCCGGGAAATCACCTGATAAATAAAATAATGCCGGATACGAGTTGCCGCTACCGGTTGAATTCACAATCCTAAACAGCCATTCGCAACCGGCAGCTACGTGCCCAAAGCAGGCCCCATATGCCTTGATCAGAGTCCAATAGTCACACCGTGCTGGGGAGACGCTCCAGGATTGCATTCAATCCGATGCGGGCGTAAAGTGCCGCCCGCAATCTTTCGCGGGGAAGCAAAGGGAGAAGATGAGCGATACGCAACAGAAACAAAAGCTGCCCGCTTTGGTGCTGGGCGCAATCGGTGTTGTTTACGGCGATATCGGCACCAGCCCGCTGTACGCATTGAAGGAAACCTTCGCCGGACACCATCCGCTTCCCATCGTCGAAGCCAATATCCTCGGCGTGCTGTCCGTGATGTTCTGGACCATCATGCTGCTGGTTTCGATCAAATATGTGATCGTCATCATGCGGGCGGACAACCGGGGCGAGGGCGGTTCGCTCGCCTTGGTCGCTTTAGTCAGCGAAATCACGGAACAGAAGCCCAGAATAAAATGGGCCGTCACTGCGCTGGGAATTTTTGCCGCCGCATTGTTTTATGGCGACAGCATGATCACGCCGGCCATTTCGGTACTCTCGGCGGTTGAAGGGTTGAATGTAGTAGCGCCGCAATTTGCAAGCTATGTTCTACCCATAACGATTTCCGTGTTAACGGTATTGTTCCTGATCCAGAAGCGCGGCACCGGCGTCGTAGGCCTGGCCTTCGGCCCCATCATGATTGCATGGTTTTTAAGCCTTGCCATATTCGGCCTGCTCGCTATCGCGCAAAGCCCGCATGTTATGTGGGCACTCAATCCCCTGTATGCGTTCCAGTTCTTGAGCGTATCGCCGCATACGGCCTTCCTGACTCTTGGCGCGGTTGTATTGGCCGTAACCGGTGGCGAAGCGTTGTACACCGATATGGGACACTTCGGAAAATTCCCGATTCGCCTGACATGGTTTTATTTCGTGCTGCCCGCACTGGTGTTGAATTACTTCGGGCAGGGTGCATTGCTGCTGGGCAATCCTCAAGCCATCGAAAACCCATTCTATCTGCTCGCACCGGCATGGGCGCTGCTCCCGATGGTGCTGCTGGCCACAGCGGCAACGGTCATCGCCTCCCAAGCCGTCATATCGGGCGCCTTTTCAGTTGCCAACCAATCGGTACAAATGGGATTTTTGCCGCGCATGGAAATACGGCAGACATCCAACAAGGCGCAGGGGCAGATTTATGTGCCGTTTACCAACTGGACGCTTTATCTGGCAGTTGTTTTTCTGATATTTACATTCCAGAACTCGAGCAACCTGGCGGCGGCTTACGGTATCGCCGTCACCGGCACCATGACGATAGATACCCTGCTGATTGGTTTCATCATTGTGATGGCATGGCGTTGGCCGGTGATCTTCACCACCCCGTTAATTGGCACGTTCCTGCTGGTTGACCTGGCCTATTTTTCAGCCAATGCCATAAAGATTCCGCAAGGCGGCTGGTTTCCATTGGGCATCGCCTTGCTGTCCTTTGTCGTGCTGACTACCTGGAGGCGTGGGCGAAGCCTGTTATTCGCCGAAATTGCGCGGCGGTTCGTGCCCATTCAGGTTGTCCTCGATAGCGCAGACACTATCCATCGGATACGGGGCACGGCTGTATTCCTGACAGCTCCGGGCGAGGGCACGCCGGCAGCCTTGCTGCACAACCTCAAGCATAACCAGGTATTGCATGAGCGGAATATCCTGCTCACCGTGATAGTCGAGGACAAGCCTTATGTCACCCAAGGCAACCGCTTGCTGGTTGATGATATTGGCAAAAATTTTTATCGGGTAAAAATCTTTTACGGTTTTATGGAAACACCGGACGTTCCGGCAGCTTTGGAGTTGTGTGCTAAATGGCAATTACCCATAGACATAATGACCACGTCATTCTTCATTTCGCGTGCGGTGATCGTTTCCAGCCCGAGTCCGGGCATGATGAAATGGCGTGAGCGGTTATTCCTTGCGTTATCTAAAAATGCCATGAGCGCGGCGGAGTTCTTCAAGATTCCGACTAACCGTGTCATCGAGATGGGCACACAAATTGAAATTTGACGCCAGGGTATCCACAGCACCCGCAAAAAATGGAGAAATTAGTATGGACGAAGAAAAGAAGGAAGTGTGGCTTAACTACAATATTCTTGCGGCTCCCGGTGCAGTTCAAGCTGCGGATGGTGTGCCCGTAATATGTCTCTTGCCGCATTGCTTCTGAACTATGGCTACATCGCAGTATTCCTGGGTACTTTCCTGGAAGGAGAAACCATTCTCATCATGGCCGGCTTTGCCGCGCACCGGGGCTACCTTGATCTGCGTTGGGTAATGGCCGTAGCCACTGTGGGCAGCTTTCTGGGTGACCAGCTATATTTTTATTTGGGCGCACGTTATGGGTGGCGCATTCTGGACAGGTTCCCGAAACTCAAGCCGCGTGCGGTACGAGTACAGGCGTTGTTGGAGCGCTACCATTTACCCCTGATTCCGGGAATTCGCTTCTTGTATGGTTTGCGCATGGTGGGTCCGCTGGTCATCGGCATGAGTTCTGTAAACTGGACCAGGTTTTTTGCGTTGAACCTGCTCGGCGCAACAGTATGGGCGGTACTGGTCGGCGGGTCAGGTTATCTGTTCGGCAATGCCATGGAATTGGTGCTTGCCGACCTCAGGCACTATGAAGAAGCGCTGTTAGCCCTGATGGCTATGGGTGGAATTATTATCTGGCTCAGCTACCACTGGCGTCATCGGTGACCATCAATAGCAAGTAAGCAGGAATAACGTAAAGTCAGCCATGTCTTTTTCAAACGATGGGACAATGAGTGTTGCTGGGCGGGTTCAATGACCATTCGAATATGACATGGTTTTCCGGGTCAACTCTCGACTATTGCAGCCAAATGAAAATGAAATTAACGGAACGTACTTATACGCTTCCACCATGCTCCGGCTTTACCCTTTCCACCAGCCACACGCTGGCAAGCGTTGCGGCGCAGGCCAGATAACCCACCAGATTGTAGTGTTCGATCAATCCCTGCGGGTTGCGGGTGATGATGTAGCCCGCGATGAGCGAGGCAAGGGCGGAGCCTGCCGCTTGCACGGCGGAGTTCATGCTCATGAAGGTGCCGCGCAGTGCGGGAATGCCTGCCGAGGTGACCACGGCCATACCGGGCACCAGGCGTCCGCTGACAAAAATAAAAAATGAAGTGGTGATGAAGAGCAGCGCCCACCAGGGCAGTGCGGGCGTGTGGGTGATGGCGAGGATGGGCAGCAGCGAAAGCAGCGCGACGATGCGGAACACGCGCGCCTTGCCGTATTTGTCGGCGAGGCGTCCGAAGTAGCGCCCGGTGAAAATGGTGCATGCGCCGCCGGCCAGATACATCAGCGCCAGATAGTTTTCCGGGAAGCCAAGGTTCACCGTGCTGTACAGGGCAATGTAGGGAATGACCGTGAAGCCGCCCAGCATCAACAGCAGCATGAAAGCGTAAGCGCGCCAATGGTTGCGCTGCGCAAGCACCTGCTTCACTGGCGCCAGTGCCTGGCTGATGCGCCTGTCCGCAAGCCGCGCCGGTATGGAAGGAATGGCAGCGTGTGCCAGCCACCAGAACCCCAGCCCGAGAAAGGCGGTGAACAGGAACGGTGCGCGCCAGCCCAGGGCGGGAATCTGGTGTACGAACATCAGGCTGAGCGGAACACCGAGCACGGTGGAAATGGAGAATGCCGACATCACGATGCCGGTGGCGTGTCCCCGGCGCGCGTAGGGGATGGTGTCACCGACGAAAGTCAGGATCATCGCGCCCAGCACTCCGCCGAAGGCACCGGCCAGCCCGCGTGTGGTGAGCAGCAGAATGTAGCTGGGTGCGGTGGCGCATAGCGCGGTGGCGACGATGAAAGCCGCGTAGCTGACCAGCACCACGCGGCGGCGGTTGAAGCGGTCGATCACCGTCGCTGCCAGAATCGCCGAGACCGCGGCCGTGAATGTATAGGCCGACACCAGCAGCCCGAATTGCCCGGTGGTCAGGTTGAACGAGCGCATCAGCATCGGCCCCAGCGGCATGATAATCATGAAATCCAGAATGTGTGTGAACTGGATTCCGGCTAGGGTCAGCAGCAGATGTTTCTCGTCTCTTGCGGAAAGTGGCAGACTGGGCGGCATGTTGGCAGGTGCGAGTTCAGGTTCCGGGTGCAACGGCTAAAGGTAGCACGGTATGATGCGCCTTTTCCCGAAGAATATCTCAAGCGGTATTCTGAATCCTAGCACTTTTCCGGGGCGATGGTTGAGGCGGACTGCCGCCCGAATCCCCGATTTGATTTAGAACTTGTCCGTAAATAAGCAATTCTTATGTAGGGGCGAATTCATTCGCCCGTGTTGCGCCCATTTTGCGCCATTCCGTGCGGATCAATCCGCGCCTACAGTTATTTACGGATAAGTTCTTAATGGCATCCGTCAGGCAGCCTGGCCGCTTGAGGCTATGCCATTCCAATCCAGCAGAGCGTCCCGAACAGGTATAATGCCGCAGGTTGCATGTTTTCCGGCAAGCATGGCATGATTCACTTTGGGTGCCACTGCTTTTATCGTCAAAGACAGTTTGGCGCGGGGAGTCATTGTAGTAGTATGATGGTTGCCTTGCAGTAGCCTTGATCAAGCCCGTCACATCGGCGAAGACCGGTGGCTGTAAACACCGGGAGTTGTTGCCGGACAGGGCCGGGATTGTCAGGGGTTGCTTGTAATCTGGTATCTGAAATTGTGAATATAGGGGAACCATCACGGTGGGCGGTTTGTAACCGGGTGGGATTGGGTTGTAAAAACACTTGTTAGGGGAGTGATTTATGAAAACTGGAATCTTGCTGGGGAGTGTCGTTTTTGCAGTGCTTTCGTTTCCTGCCTTTGGGCAAGTACCTTCCGCCTACAAGCAAAAAAAAGAGATCAGCTTCGAGACTGACGTACGCCCGATATTCCACGACTATTGCCTGAATTGCCATATACCTGGAGGCAGGGGGTATAACAAGAGCGGACTCGACCTGAGTTCCTACGAAAGCCTGATGAAGGGCACCAAGTACGGGCCTGTAATCAAGCCCGGCGAAAGCTTCACCAGCGCCCTGGTTGTGGGTATTGAGGGACGCGCCTCACCTCAGCTCAGGATGCCGTGGGGTATGAACGGAACCCTGTCCAAGGGAAATATCGATATCATAAAAAAATGGGTGGACCAAGGCGCCAAAAACAACTGACCACCAGTTGAGTTCAATACCGGCAGTTACCTCGGGGTTGCAGTATTATTAACTTCGTAGACCAAGTGCCGGTTCTCGTCATTCCCCGTTTGTTTTAGCCATAGAGACCAAGCCATGATCTTTCATGGTTTGGGTGGTCTCGGTGTTGTGTTCCGTCCACTGCCGTATTTGTCCGGGCTGGTTCTTTCCCGTGCCTGGACGCATCGTGTTTATCAGAATGCGGGTATGTTATCCTTCTGGCAGTTGATTCCGTGCGTTTCCCGATGAAGTTTATATTGCTGGCATTGTTGTTGGTTCCCACTCTTGCGGCAGTAAGTCAAGCCGCGGAAGGAGCGCAGCAGCACGGCGGGGCTACGCCAGGACTACCCGAAAGCCGGCTATCTGGCAGCTCACCCGTTGCTGGCGATGCAGACTTCCTGGCCGCGCGCGATGCATTCCGCACCGGCAATGCCGTGCGGCTGGAACACATCGCCGCACAATACAAGAATTCCCCGCTGGAACCCTATCTCGCCTATTATCAGTTGCGCTTGCATCTGGAAACTGCGGACGATTCCTCTATTCAGGTATTTCTCGTCCGCCGCGACGAAACCCCGGTGATTGACCATCTGCGCGCGGAATGGCTAAAGTCGCTGGGCAAGAAACAGCGGTGGGATATGTTTGCGGCAGAATATCCGCGCCTGTTGGGCGAGGATGTGGAATTGACGTGTTATGCGCTGCAAGCGCGCCAGCGCCTGCAAGAAGATGAGGTGCTGCACGAAGCGCGCAACCTGTGGCTGTCCAATGGCAAGGAATTGCCGGAAAGTTGTGCGCCGCTGTTCGATGCGGCGCTCGCCAACGGCATCATCAGCGAGGATGATATATGGCGGCGCATACACCTGGCGCTGGAAACAGGCAGCGTGTCCCTGGCCAGGCAGCTGTCGGCGAAATTGCCTGCACAACGGGCGATTCCTGCGGTTGCGCTGGATAGTGCATATACCAATCCCGAGCATTATCTCGGCAATGCCAGGCTGGAAAAGGCTTCCGAAGCGCAACGTGTTGTAGCGCTGTTTGCGCTGCAACGCCTCGCCAAGCAGTTGCCGCAACTGGCCTATACGCGATGGGAGAAAATTTCGGCGCACTTTACTCCGGACGAACAGCGGTATTTTTTTGCGTGGCTGGGCTACGAAGCGGCGCGCAAACTGGATGCGCACGCACTGGAGTGGTTCAAGGCAGCGGGTGATACGCCACTTACGGAGCCGCAACTGGCCTGGCGTACCCGTGCCGCATTGCGCGCGCAGGACTGGAACGAAGTGTGGGCGAGCATCTCCAGCATGACGCCACAACAGCAGCACGAAGGTGCATGGCGCTACTGGGGTGCACGTGCGTTGAGGAAGCTGGGACGGACCGGAGAAGCCGAGAAACTGTTTTCCTCCTTAAGCAGTGAATATAATTTTTATGGGCAGCTTGCTGCCGAAGAACTCGGTACGGTGCATCTGGCAGACATAATGTCGACCGGCTATCAGCCGAGCAAGGACGAGTTGAACGCCATGTTGGCGCGGCCTGCCATTCAACGCGCACTGGCATTGTATCGCATGGATCTGCGTACCGATGCCCTCAGGGAGTGGGCATGGGCGGTGCGCAACTTTGACGACAAACAGCTGCTGATTGCAGCGGAAATTGCGCGCCGCAACGAAATGTACGACCGCGCCATCAATACTGCCAATCTTACCGTGCAATTGCATGATTTCAGCCTGCGCTATCTTGCTCCTTACCGGGAAGCGTTGCGCGGGCATATCCAGCAGCACGGGCTGGAGGAGGCGTGGGTATACGGGCTGATGCGCCAGGAAAGCCGTTTTGTGACGCAGGCGAAATCGAATGTCGGCGCGGCAGGATTGATGCAGATCATGCCTGCGACCGCGCGCTGGCTGGCGCGCAAGCTTGGCATGAAAGACTACCGCCAGGCAATGGTGAGCCACGCGGAAACCAATATCACCCTGGGGACGTACTACATGAAAACGGTGCTGGGATGGTTCGATAATAGCCCGGTATTGGCCTCCGCCGCCTACAATGCCGGGCCTTCGCGCGCGCGCCAGTGGCGCGGCGATACACCGCTGGAAGGGGCGATCTACGCCGAGACCATACCCTTCGATGAGACGCGGGATTACGTCAAAAAGGTAATGAGCAATACCGTGTATTACGCCCAGCTGTTCGGGCAACCGCCGCGTTCGCTCAAGCAGCGCCTGGGGGTGATTGCCGCCAAGGATGCAAATAACCAGCAACCCATTCCCGATGAAAAATAGCGGCCTGAAAATTTATTGCGTGGGCGGTGCGGTGCGCGACCGGCTGCTCGGCCTGCCGGTGCAGGATCGCGACTGGGTAGTGGTGGGCAGCACGCCGGAAGACATGGCGGCGCATGGTTTCAAGCCGGTGGGCAAGGATTTCCCGGTGTTCCTGCATCCTGATACGCACGAGGAATACGCGCTGGCGCGCACCGAACGCAAGACCGCGCCGGGCTACAAGGGCTTCGTCATCCATGCCGCGCCGGACGTGACGCTGGAGCAGGATTTGCTGCGGCGCGACTTCACCATCAACGCCATCGCCCAGGATGCGGGCGGCAATCTGATCGACCCCTATAACGGCGTTGCCGACCTGCGCGCCGGCATCCTGCGCCATGTCAGCCATGCGTTCGGCGAAGACCCGGTGCGCATCCTGCGTGCGGCGCGTTTCGTCGCACGCTTCGGTTTCAGCATCGCGCCGGAGACCCTGGAATTGATGCGTGCGATGGCGGACAGCGGCGAGGTGGATGCGCTGGTGCCGGAGCGCGTGTGGCAGGAACTGGCGCGCGGCCTGATGGAAAAGATGCCTTCACGTTTTTTCACCACGCTGCGCGAGTGCGGCGCGCTGGTAAAAATCCTGCCGGAAGTGGATGCGCTGTTCGGCGTGCCGCAGCCGGAAAAATACCATCCGGAAATCGATTGCGGGGTACACACCATGCTGGTGCTGGACGATGCGGCACGGCACGGCCATGCGCTGGAAACGCGTTTCGCCGCGCTCACGCACGATCTCGGCAAGGGCAATACACCGAAAGATATTCTGCCGCGCCACATCGGGCACGAGACACGCGGCGTGGAGTTGTTGCGCGCACTATGCGAGCGCCTGCGCGTGCCGGGTGAATGCCGCGACCTCGGCCTGCTGGCGGCGCGTTATCACGGCGACGTGCATCGCGCCAGGGAATTGCGCGCAGAAACCATAGTGCGCCTGTTTCAAAGCTGCGATGCGTGGCGCAGGCCGCAGCGCTTCGCGCAACTGTTGCAGGTGTGTGTCTCGGATGCGCATGGGCGCACCGGCCACGAACACGATGCCTACCCGCAGATGGATTATCTGCTGCACGCCCTGCAGGCGGCGCAGGCGGTGAATGCCGGGGAGATTGCGCGGCAATGTGCGGATGGCCAGCTGATTGCGGAGAGAGTGCGGTTGGCGCGCGTGGCGGCAGTGGAGTATGCCATCCAGAACTGAAACACTGAGTGATGTACTGCGCGAGGCGCGGGCCTGCCAGGTTTGCGCGGCATACCTGCCGTTCCCGCCCAAGCCGATAGTGCGCGCGGCGGCTTCCGCAACCATCCTGATTGTCGGCCAGGCGCCGGGACGGCGCGTGCATGAGACCGGCATTCCGTGGAACGATCCATCCGGCGACCGCCTGCGCGAATGGATGCAGGTGTCGCGCGACACCTTCTACGACGAACGGCGCATCGCCATCATCCCCGCCGGGTTTTGCTATCCCGGCACGGGCAAGGGCGGCGACCTGCCGCCGCGACCGGAATGCGCGCCGTTGTGGCATCCCCGCCTGCGCGCCGCCCTGCCCAATATCCGCCTGACCCTGCTCGTCGGCAGCTATGCGCAGGCGTATTACCTCGGCAGGCGCGCACAGAAAACCTTGACCGAAACCGTGCGCCATTACCGCGGTTACCTGCCGGAATTTTTGCCGTTGCCGCATCCCAGCCCGCGCAACCAGATGTGGCTGAAGCGCAATCCGTGGTTTGCGGAAGAGGTGCTGCCGTTGTTGCGCGAACAAATAAAGTAGTGATTGCCATGCACACATTTGAACCTAAAAACCGCGGTTGGTGTGGGTGCGAATAAATTCGCACCCACACCAACCGCATAATCCATTGAAATGCCATCACATTCTTCACCAGCTGCGGTTTTTAGGTTGAATCAGGCGAGCTTTATTGCTTATTCAATATGGTTATAAAGTAATAGAAAAATATTCTTTTACAGAATAAGCATATTTTCATACAGTGCGTCCCTCAGTTATTTTTAACGCAGGGAAAGCAAATGAAAAAAATTTCACAAACCCACCTTTTTGTGCTGGTACTGATTTCAGTAATTGCCGCTCCGTCAGCATTTGCCGGC
>JAQTOM010000013.1:28304-35766 GCA_028713345.1 Gallionellaceae bacterium
TATTTTCATACAGTGCGTCCCTCAGTTATTTTTAACGCAGGGAAAGCAAATGAAAAAAATTTCACAAACCCACCTTTTTGTGCTGGTACTGATTTCAGTAATTGCCGCTCCGTCAGCATTTGCCGGCACTGGCGGCACCGAACTGGAGCAACTGCGCGTCCTGGTACAGGAGCTGAGTCAGAGGGTTCGCGAGCTTGAGCACAAGAATGAAATCGAGGTGGCAACTCGTGAAATTGACCGCAAGAGTGAAATTGCAGCGGAAGCCGCAGAGGCAAAAAAGAAAGAGACACCCGGCGTGAGCGCCAGCGAGAAAGGATTCGGTTTCAAGTCGGCTGACGGGGACTTTGAAATCAAGCTGCGCGGGGTAATACAGGCGGATTACCGCCAGTTCCAGCAGGGACTGGCTGGCGCAGGCACGGCGGCCAGCCTGACCGCAAATGCCAACGATACTTTCAATATGCGCCGTATCCGCCCGATCATCGAAGGGACGGTATTCGGCAAGTATGACTTCAAGATCACGCCTGAATTCGGCGAGGATAAGGTGTATGGCGGCGCCACTGCGGGCAGCGGCAATAGCGGAATCGTTGATGCCTATATTGATGCCCGGTTCACCCCTTATTTTCAGGTACGCGCAGGGAAATTCAAGCCGTATGTCGGCCTGGAGCGCCTGCAACGCGCTGCAGACACCAAGTTTGTCGAGCGCAGTTACGTGACCAACACCATCTTGCCCAATCGCGACATTGGCGCCTCAATCCATGGTGACGTGCTGGATGACAAATTGACCTACGCCTTGGGCATGTATCAGGGCGTGGCCGATGGCGGCGACAACAAGACCGGCGCCGACAGCAATTCCGCGAAAGACTATGCCGCACGCGTCTTTGCCACACCCTTCAAGGGCGGCGACAGCCCGTTGGCCGGGTTGGGCCTGGGCATTGCGGTGACCTCCGGCTCCCAGGTCGGCACTGCGGCAACCACAGAATTGAGCGCCGGTTATAAAACGCCGGGACAACAGACTTTCTTCAAGTATGCCGCTACTGCGATTGCCGATGGCAGACGTGTGCGCTGGGCGCCGCAGGCCAACTATTACTACGGTTCGCTTGGAGTCTTGGCCGAATATGTGCGCGAGTCGCAGGATGTGAATCTCGTGGCCGGCGCCAAGCACGCCACGCTCAAACACAATGCCTGGCAAGTCGCCACTACCTATTTGCTGACCGGTGAAGAGGCTTCGTTCAAGGGCGTCAGGCCGAAGCAAGTGTTCGGCAAAGGTGGATGGGGAGCATGGGAGTTGGCATTGCGTTTCGCCGGAATCAACCTTGACGACAAGGTGTATAACTATAACGGGACACTGGCCGTTTTCGCCGATCCCCGCTATTCGGCCAAGTCGGCACGTTCCTATACTGCCGGTGTGAACTGGTATCTCAACTCCGGGGTGAAGCTGGTGCTCGACTACGAGAACACCCAGTTCGTCGGGGGTGGCGGCGGCACGGCAGCAGTTCCGCTTGATCGTGTTGACGAGCGGGCCGTGCTGGCGCGTTTCCAGGTCGCGTTCTGAAGATTTACCCGGCAAGTCAGGATGACTTTGCGGGGCGCTATAAACCGGGCGCGTGACTTACAGAAAACGCGACTTGTCGCCCGATGCAAAGCCGCGTAGCGGCGCACCAAACCCTTTGCCCAGTGCAATCACCTTGAACAATTCCCCCATCTCCGCCGGGCTGGTGAGTTTTTGCAGTTGGCTCGATTGCGGCAGGTAGTCGCGCAAATTTTCCGGGTTGCTCTCTGCCAGCAAATCGGTGATGCCGCAGTTGATTAAAAAGTGCGCCTGCGAGGTGTAGCCGAGCAGATGCGCCTTGCTGGCGATGGCGCTCTCGGCGACGGCGGTGAAATCCACATGCGCGGTGATGTCCTGCAAGCCGATCAGGAAGAACGGGTCGGTGTGCGCATGGTGGCGGTAGTGGCACATCAGCGTGCCGCTGCTGCGCTGCGGATGGTAATACTCGCCCGCGCCGAAACCGTAATCGATGAACAGCAACACGCCTTGCTGCAAGCGCTCGCACAGGCTGCCGACCAGGCCGCGCACGGCGAGAGAGATTTCGCTCAGGTAATCGTCCGGCAAGCTGGCCGCTTCGGCAAGCCTGTCTTGAGCATAGTCGAAAGGCTCAGGGCGGATCTGCTGCGCGATTTGCAGCAGCCCAGGATTTTCCGGCAGGCGTTCCTGCCATATGAAATTCTCCCTCTCGCTCGCCACGCCGCGTTCAAATAATACTTGTTCCCTCTCCCTCCGGGGGATAACCGGCGACTTGCCCGCTTGCGGGCTTAGTCGAGTGGCTAGTGGTTCCATCAGGGTTAGGGTGGGGGGGCGCTCTTTGAAGAATGCATCTTCCCCGTGCGTTCCTGCGGCGCGCCAATGCACCAGGTGCACCGGCAGCGCATCCAGCACCTCGTTGGCGATCACCACACCGGAAATATTTTCGGGCAGCGCATCCAGCCAGTGCACGCGGTTGAACAGGTGCGGCAGGTGCTCCCGCAACAGCGCCTGCTGGCGTGCGCGCAGGTCGGCGCTGACTTCGAGGATGTCATAGCGTTCAGGCAGACAGCCCAGTCTTTCCAGTTCACCCAGTATATCGGCGGCAAGCTTGCCGCTGCCTGCGCCCAGTTCCATCACCTGCGGTACGCTTTGCGCCATGATGTCGGCCACCTGCCGCGCCAGCGTGCGGCCAAACAGCGGCGAGATTTCCGGCGCGGTGACGAAGTCTCCGGCTGCGCCCAGCTTGCGCGCCCCCGCCGTGTAATAGCCCAGCCCCGGTGCATACAATGCCAGTTCCATGAAGCGCGAGAACGGAATCCAGCCGCCATGTAGCGCGATGTCGCGCCGGATGAATTCGCGCAGTTGATCGCTATGCACGCGCGCTGCGGGAGAGGGTTGGGGCAGGGATGTCGGCATGGTCAGGTATAATTCCTAAAACTGCGCAACCACGGAAGTATACGGATTACGCGGAAAGAGCTGAAAACAGGTTTGTAATTCCGTGTGTGTCCGTGTCATCCGTGGTTAAAGGTTTTTCAGGGATAATCCGCAGGGAATGGAAGTGTAGTGGAGAGTGCGATGCAAGGCAAAGTGGTATTGGTAACGGGCGGTGCGAAACGCGTGGGTGCGGCGATCTGCCGTCGGCTGCATGCGGCGGGCGCGAGCATGGTAGTGCATTACCGCTCGTCCGCGCAGGAGGCGCTGGCCTTGCAGGACGAGTTGCATGCGCAGCGCGCAGACTCGGTGCTGTGCGTGCAGGCCGACCTGCTGGATTTGCCCGCGCTGCCGGCAATGGTGGATCAGGCCGTGCAACATTTTGGCCGCCTGGATGCACTGGTCAACAATGCCTCCAGCTTCTATGCCATGCCGCTGGGTGAAATAGCCGAGCAGCACTGGAACGACCTGATCGGCACCAACCTGAAAGCCCCGCTGCTGCTGGCACAGGCGGCAGCCGCTGAGTTGCGCCGCCGCCACGGCGCCATTATCAACATCGCGGACATCCACGCCGAACGCCCGATGCAGGGGCACCTGTTATACAGCGTGGCGAAGGCCGGGTTGACCGCGCTCACGCGCGGGCTGGCGCAGGAACTTGCGCCGCAGGTGCGCGTCAACGCTGTTGCTCCCGGCGTCATCATCTGGCCGGAAGGCCCGGAGTGGGCCGACGAGGAACGGCGGCGCAGGATTGTGGCGCACACCCTGCTCAAGCGCGAAGGTGAGCCGGAAGACATCGCCAAAACGGTGCAGTTTCTGTTGCATGACGCGCCTTATATCACCGGGCAGACAATTTCTGTGGATGGCGGGCGCAGCATAAATCTTTAACCCCATCGTTCCCGCGCAGGCGGGAACCCAGTAAAATGAAACAACTGGATACCCGCTTTTGCGGGTATGACAAATTTCCTTATCTGACCATGAACGAAATAACCCAACCACTCCACTTTGAATCGCATTCCACCAACTTCAACCGCCTGCGCGGGCGCCTGGAACACCATGTAGGCAAGGCCATCGCCGATTTCAACATGATCGAGGAAGGCGACACCGTGATGGTGTGCATGTCCGGCGGCAAGGATTCCTACACCCTGCTGGAAATACTGCGCGCCCTGCAACGGCGTGCACCGATCAACTTCCGCATCATTGCGATGAATCTGGACCAGAGGCAGCCGGGCTTTCCCGAGCATGTGCTGCCGGAATATTTCAAGTCCATCGGCGTGGAATACCGCATCGAGGCACAGGACACTTATTCCATCGTCAAGGAAAAAATCCCCGAGGGCAAAACCACCTGCTCGCTGTGTTCGCGCCTGCGGCGCGGCATCATCTACCGCGTGGCAAACGAACTGGGCGCAAACAAGATCGCGCTCGGCCATCACCGCGACGACATGATCGAGACCATGTTCCTGAACATGTTCTTCGGCGGCAAGCTCAAGGCCATGCCGCCCAAGCTGATCACCGACAAGGGCGACCACATCGTCATCCGTCCGCTGGCCTACTGCGCCGAGAAAGACATCGCGCGTTTCGCGCGCGGCATGGAGTTTCCCCTCATTCCGTGCAACCTGTGCGGTTCGCAGGAAAACATGCAGCGCAAAAATATCAAGGCAATGCTTGCCGCGTGGGAACTGCAATATCCGGGACGCAGCCAGACCATATTCACCGCCATGCAGAACGTCGCGCCTTCACACTTGCTGGATGGGCGCCTGTTCGATTTCAAGGGCCTCAAGCTGGGTGATGTGGTGTCCGAGGGGGATGTGGCGTTTGATGAGGAGTGCTAGCCCGAATGTCCCATAAGCTCGCATGCCCTCATTTGTCTTTCCATGCAAGGTTTTGTCACTTCGGGTGTGTGAGTAACGGCGCAGCTATCAACCAATGATCTGTATGTCCTGACAGGCATTAGGAAAGCATAGCGATGTTCAAATCGTGTCTCGCCATAATAAGTGTTCTTGCCGCCTTGTTGCTGGCGGCTTGTGCCGGGCCACCCAAGGTAATAAACGAGGGCGCGCCGATGCAGAAGAAGAATGAGGTGGTGCGTGAGGAAAAGAAAAAAGAACCGGAGTTTGAGCAGGTTATTACTGTGCTCAAGCCCATAGTGAAGGTTCCAATTTTGGTAAGCCATCAAGGCGGCGCGTTCTATCACGTGGCAGTAAACAATAATCTGCCAAACGTAATCAACCTGGTATGGGATGAAAGCGCATACGTCAATACCAAAGGGGAATCTGTCAGGATGCTGCACATACTGAAAAAAAGCGACCTTCCCCGTGATCCACCCGCACAGCAGGCTTCTTCGCCTATTGCCCCCAACTCACAACTTCAGGCTGATTTCATCGGGGAAAGCTGGCTTGATGCGGCGCGGCGCGGCGCCACACCACAGCCCAAAGACAGGTTCAGGAAAGCCAGGATTCACCTGGCATTCAATATCAATGGAAAACGGGTCAAGTGGCAAGGCGAAGTCACCTTTATCCCGGCCAGGCAGCCTTGATTGAAGGCCAAGATCAGCCGGGCGGACGTGCCGTCAGGCACGTTTGAAGTGACAGGAAGACTGGATTACAACAGCCGATTTACTTCAGCTTGGTTTCCTTGTACATCACGTGCTTGCGGACAACCGGATCAAACTTCTTGATCTCGAGCTTCTCCGGCATGGTGCGCTTATTCTTGTTCGTCGTATAGAAATGGCCGGTACCGGCGCTGGATTCGAGCTTGATTTTTTCACGCATTTTCTGCTACCCCTTAAACTTTTTCGCCGCGAGCGCGCATTTCAAACAACACCGCGTCGATGCCATTCTTGTCGATAGTACGCAGGCCGGCATTGGTCAGGCGCATGGAAACCCAGCGATTTTCACTTTCCACCCAGAAACGGCGGTGCTGAAGATTCGGCAGGAACCGACGCTTGGTTCTATTATTGGCGTGGGACACATTGTTCCCCACCATCGGGCGCTTTCCAGTTACTTGACAGACACGTGCCATAGCAATTACTCCAACCAGTTTTCAAAAGAGGCGCGATTCTACACTAGAACAAGAGTGATGTTCAACAGGCAATTTCGGGAAATCCCACAAAACCCGGGTTCAAATTACTTTTGGCTCCTGCTTTCAGCCCTCGACCATATGCCGGACAACGGTATTGAAGTGGGCAATCCATTCCGGCGCGAACTGGTTTAGGCATCCCATGGATTATCTAAGGGTTAAACTACACCATCCCCCGTTCGGCAAACGACAGACACCCCGTTCCCGCTATTATGAAATGATCCAGCACCCGCACGTCCACCAGCGCCAGCGCCTGTTTCAGCGCATCGGTAAGCAGGCGGTCGGACTGGCTCGGTTCGGCCACACCGGATGGATGGTTGTGCGCGAAGATGGTCGCCGCAGCATTGTGATGCAGGGCGCGCTTCACCACCTCGCGCGGATACACGCTGGTTTGCGTGAGCGTACCGTGGAACAGTTCTTCCGAAGCAAGCACGCGGTGTTGCGCGTCGAGGAAAATAACCATGAATACCTCCTGTTCGCGTCCGCGCAGCAGCAACTGCAAATAGCCGCGCACCGCGCCCGGCGAATTCAGCGCATCGCCTGATTGCATTTCTTCATTCAGGGCGCGCCGCGCCATCTCCTGCACCGCCTGCAACTGCACAAACTTGGCTTGCCCCATGCCGTGCACGGCGCAGAATTCTTTGCGGTTGGCGGCGAACAATTGGGTAAGGCCGCCGAATTGCGCAAGCATCTCACGCGCCAGATCCACCGCGCTTTTGCCCTTCACGCCGGTGCGCAGGAAGATGGCAAGCAGCTCGGCATCGGAGAGCGCGGATGCACCGCGCTGGAGCAGCTTCTCGCGCGGACGCTCTCCCTCAGGCCAATTGTTGATTCCCATCGCGCTCCCTTCCCCACACCAAGCGGTTTCTTGCTAAGATGCGCGGCATTATGGAACAAACCCAAACAAAACGCACCGAATCCGGGAGATGCATCCTCCTCGGCATCACCGGCGGCATCGCGGCCTACAAGGCGGCGGAGCTGGCGCGCCTGCTGGTGAAGCAGGGTATCGAGGTGCAGGTGGCAATGACCGAGGCGGCGTGCCATTTCATCACGCCCGCCACCATGCAGGCGCTCACGGGGCGTGCGGTGCTGGTCAACCAGTGGGACGCTGCGGACAACGGCATGGCGCACATCGGCGCCAGCCGCGCCGCCGATGCCATCGTGATCGCCCCGGCCACGGCGGATTTTATCGCCAAGCTGGCGCTGGGGCTTGCCGACGACTTGCTCTCTACCCTGTGTCTGGCGCGCGATTGCCCGTTGCTGGTGGCCCCGGCGATGAATAAGCAGATGTGGGGCAATGCGGCGACGCGGCGCAACATCGCGCAGTTGATTGCGGATGGCGTAACCATTCTCGGCCCTTGCAGCGGCGTGCAGGCGTGCGGCGAAGAAGGCATGGGGCGGATGCTGGAAGCGGAGGAATTGGCGCGGGAT
>JAQTOM010000081.1 GCA_028713345.1 Gallionellaceae bacterium
GCCTGATCGCACAGGATTTCGTTGAGGCATTCAAGCAATGTGACGTCATCATGGGGCCGACCTCGCCATCCACCGCATTCAAGCTGGGCGAGAAGGGCGACGACCCGGTGCAGATGTATCTCTCCGATATCTACACTATCGCCGTAAACCTCGCCGGACTGCCCGGCATGTCCATCCCGTGCGGCACGGGCAGCAACGGCATGCCCGCAGGATTACAGATCATCGGCAATTATTTCGACGAGGCGCGCATGTTGAACGTCGCGCACCAATATCAACTGGCGACGGATTGGCACAGCCGCGCGCCGCAAGGGCTGTAAGGGCCAATTTAAGGGATTGACTTTGACATGACTTGGGAAATCGTCATCGGGCTGGAAGTGCATGCGCAGCTTTCGACTAGCAGCAAAATCTTCTCCGGCGCTTCGACCGCGTTCGGCGCGGAACCGAACACACAGGCCGATGCGGTGAGCCTGGCGCTGCCCGGCGTGCTGCCGGTGTTGAACAAGGGCGCAGTGGAACGCGCCATCAAGTTTGGCCTCGCTACCGGAGCGCGCATCGCGCCACGTTCGGTGTTCGCGCGCAAAAATTATTTTTATCCCGACCTGCCCAAGGGCTACCAGATCAGCCAGTTTGATTTGCCTGTAGTCGGCAACGGGCAGATTATCATCCAAGTCCCTTCGGCAGGCTCAGGACAGGCATATGAGAAAGTGGTGCGCCTCACGCGTGCCCATTTGGAAGAAGATGCGGGCAAGTCGCTGCACGAAGATTTCCACGGTATGACCGGCATCGACCTCAACCGCGCCGGGACGCCGCTGCTGGAGATCGTGTCGGAGCCGGACATGCGCTCTGCCGCCGAAGCCGTGGCCTACGCCAAGGCGCTGCATACGCTGGTGCGCTGGATCGGCATCTGCGACGGCAACATGCAGGAAGGTTCGTTCCGCTGCGATGCAAATGTCTCGGTGCGCCGCCCCGGTGGTGAATTAGGCACGCGCCGCGAGATCAAGAACCTCAACTCATTCCGCTTCCTCGAACAGGCGATCAATTACGAGGCGCGCTGGCAGATCGAAACGCTGGAAAATGGCGGCATGGTCCATCAGGCGACTGTGCTGTTCGACCCGGACAAGGGTGAGACGCGCATGATGCGCAGCAAGGAAGACGCGCACGACTACCGCTATTTCCCCGACCCCGACTTGCTGCCGCTGGAGATTTCGCCGCAGTGGATTGATGAGGTGCGCGCCACGTTGCCGGAACTGCCGCATGACAAACAGGCGCGCTATGTGAACGATCTTGGCCTGTCGGCCTATGATGCCAGGCAACTCACCGCTTCGCGCGAGATGGCGGATTTCTTCGAGGCTATGCTTGACGCGCTTTCCCCCACCCCCACCTCCAACCCCGACGGAACTCCCTCTCCCTCCGGGAGAGGGCATGGGGTGAGGGATGGAAGAGGGGAGCAGTTAGCCAAAACATGCGCCAACTGGATCATCGGCGAGGTCAGCGCTCAGCTCAACCGCGATGGCCTCGACATGGCGCAATGCCCCATCACGCCGCAGCAACTGGGTGGGATACTCAAGCGCATCGCCGACAGCACCATTTCCAACGCGGGCGCCAAGGAAGTGTTTCGCAACATGTGGTCTGAGGGCGGCGAGGCTGATGCCATCATCGAAGCCAAGGGTTTGAAGCAGGTTTCCGACAGCGGCGCGATTGAAAAAATCGTGGACGAGATCATTGCCGCGAATCCGGCGCAGGTGGCCGAGTACCGCAGCGGCAAGGAAAAGGTGTTCGGCTTCTTCGTCGGCCTCGCCATGAAGGCCAGCAAAGGCAAGGCCAATCCCGCCCAGCTCAACGAAGTGCTGAAGCGCAAACTCTCCGATTAATCTGTGGCCCAGGCCTTGGCTTGCTCGTAATCGGCAAAGGCGCGGATGTCGGCATCCACAAACAGGCGCGACAGCCACGCCTGCCAAGTAAGCCACTGGTCGTCGGTGACCACGGCGATCTTGCTGAAATCATGCTGGTGCTCGCGGCTGAAAAACCTGATCTCTTCCCAAGCCACGTCCACCGTGTAACTGATCATGTCGCGCAGGTCGAACAGCAGGTTGGCCGCGCCGGGAGATTTGAGCGCGTACAGCGCCTGTTCCTCGAACTGCTTGAAGTCAGCCAGGGTGAATTCGCCCAACACGGCGACGTTGAGCAGGGTATCGGTTTGTTGAATGGTAATCATGTAGTTCTCTTCTTTGCAGGTTATGTTTCATGCTTCGGTGCCAGCCGCAAGCTTAACACACCGCTAACAATGATGAGTGCCATGCCCGCCCATCCCGTCAGCGGCAACGCTTCATCCCACAGGATCACGCCGAACAGGCTGGCGAACATCACCGTACTGAAAGACAGGCTGCTCACCACCAGCGTCTTGCCGGTACGGTAGGCGCGGGTCAAGGCGAGTTGCGCCAGCGTGGCGCTGCTGCCCAGCCCGATCAGGACGAGCAGGCTGCCTGCGCTGACCGGATGGATGGTGCCGGACAGCATGGTGACCCCGCTGACCAGCGATGCGACCAGGCTGAAATAAAATACCACGCGCCATTCCGGTTCGCCGTGCAGGCCAAGCTGGCGCACATTGAGCATGGCAATGCCTGCGAACAGGCCGGAGATCAACCCGAGCAGGCCGGGAATGAGCTGGTCGCGCTCCAGCGTGGGTTGCAACAGCAGCGCCATGCCGGCAAAGCCAACCGCGATGGCGAAGGCAAGCGGCGCATGGAAACGTTCCTTGAATACCAGCATGGTCAGGATAGTGAGAAACAGCGGCGAGGTGTAATTCAGCGTCACGGCAGTGGCCAGCGGCAACACGGTAATGCAATAGAAAAACAGCACCAGCGCGATGGTGCCGGAAACGCCGCGCCACAAGTGTGACTGCCAATGCCGGGTCGCCAGCGACAGCCCACGCTGGCGAATGATGGCGTAGATCATCAGCAGCCCGAGGAAGGAGCGGTAGAACACCAGCTCATCATGGGAGAAATATTGCGCGCCAACCTTGACGAATACGCCCATGCAGCCAAACAGGAATCCGGCGACGAGCATCCATAGTGATCCCATTTGATTTGCTTGCCTTAACACCACATAGATAGATGGAACGCCAGGTTCAGCCCGGCCTGGAAGATGATTTGCTGTACGCCCGCGCCATCATCCACGCGCCTGCCAGCACCATCGGCAGGCTGAGCCATTGCCCCATGCTGATGCCGAAAGTCATCAGGCCGAAGATGCCATCATCCGGGTTGCGCGTGTATTCGGCGAGGAAGCGGAAGCTGCCGTAGCCGATGAGGAACAGGCCGGACACCGCCCCCACCGGACGCGGCTTGCTCGAATACAGCCACAGCAATGCGAATAAAGCCAAGCCTTCGAGCGCGAATTCATACAACTGCGAGGGATGACGCGGAATATTATCCACGTGTGGGAATACCATGCCCCAGGCCACATCGGTGGGACGCCCCCATAGCTCGGCATTGATGAAGTTGCCGATGCGCCCCGCGCCCAGACCCAGCGGCACCAGCGGGGCAACGAAGTCCATCAGTTGCAGCCATTGAATTTTCTGCTTGCGCGCGAACAGCGCCATCGCCGCCAGTACGCCGAGAAATCCGCCATGGAAGGACATGCCGCCCTGCCATACGGCAAGAATTTCCAGCGGATGCGAGAAATAATAGCCGGGGTGGTAGAACAATACCTCCCCCAGCCTGCCGCCCAGCACTACGCCCAGCACGCCGTAAAACAGCAGGTCGTCGAGCAATTTGTCGTCCCAGCCGGGACGGTTGAGACGGCGGATACGCCGCTTGCCCAGCCACAGGAACAGCATGAAGCCCGTCAGATACATCAACCCGTACCAATGCACGGCGAGCGGGCCAAGACGGATGGCGACGGGATCAAGTTGCGGGTGGACGAACATTATGCGCGGGTAAAGTTGGGTTAGAATTCATTATACGTGATTTGACTTCGCCCCTATTTGGCGCAGCTTTTCATTTTTATCTTCGTTTTTATCAAGGATGTGTTATGCCCGTTTACCGCTCCCGCACCACCACCCACGGCCGCAACATGGCCGGCGCACGCGCCTTGTGGCGCGCCACCGGCATGAAGGACGGCGACTTCGACAAGCCCATTATCGCCATCGCCAACTCGTTCACCCAGTTCGTGCCGGGGCATGTGCACCTGAAGGACATGGGGCAACTCGTGGCGCGCGAGATCGAGAAGGCGGGCGCAATAGCCAAGGAATTCGACACCATCGCGATCGACGACGGCATCGCCATGGGGCACAGCGGCATGCTGTATTCGCTGCCCAGCCGCGAGCTGATCGCGGACAGCGTGGAATACATGGTCAACGCGCATTGCGCCGATGCGCTGGTGTGCATTTCCAATTGCGACAAGATCACGCCCGGCATGCTGATGGCGGCGATGCGCCTGAACATCCCGGCGGTATTTGTCTCCGGCGGGCCGATGGAGGCGGGCAAGATTGTCTGGCACGGCAAGACGCAGATGCTGGACTTGGTGGATGCGATGGTGTCTGCCGCCGACAGCAATTGCAGCGACGAGGAAGTGTCCGCGCTGGAACAATCCGCCTGCCCCACCTGCGGCTCCTGCTCCGGCATGTTCACCGCGAATTCGATGAACTGCCTGGCCGAGGCGCTGGGGCTTGCCCTGCCCGGCAACGGCTCGCTGGTGGCGACCCATGCCGACCGCAAGGAATTATTCCTGCGCGCCGGACGGACGGCGGTGGAGATCACGCGCCGTTACTACGAACAAAATGACGGCAGCGTGCTGCCGCGCAGCATCGCCACTTTCGAGGCGTTCGAGAATGCGATGAGCCTGGACATCGCCATGGGCGGCTCCACCAATACCGTGCTGCACCTGCTGGCGATGGCGCGCGAGGGCGGCGTGAATTTCACCATGAAGGATATCGACCGCCTGTCGCACCGCGTGCCGCACTTGTGCAAGGTGGCGCCCAGCGAACAGAAATACCACATGGAAGATGTGCACCGCGCCGGCGGCGTGATGGGCATACTCGGCGAACTTGACCGCGCCGGGTTATTGCACCGCGACCTGCCGACCGTGCACAGCAGGACGCTGGCCGAGGCGCTGGAGAAATACGACGTGATGCGCACGCGGGACGAGACGGTGAAAACCTTTTTCCGCGCGGCTCCCGGCGGTGTGGTCACCACGATTGCGTTCTCGCAGTCCATGCATTATCCGACGCTGGACGACGACCGCGCCAGCGGCTGCATCCGCGACAAGGCGCATGCCTACAGCCAGGACGGCGGGCTGGCGGTGCTGCACGGCAACATCGCCGAGAACGGCTGCATCGTGAAGACTGCCGGGGTGGACGAGAGCATACTCAAGTTCAACGGGCGCGCGCGCATATTCGAGAGCCAGGACAGCGCGGTGGAAGCCATTCTCGCCGACCAGATCGTGGCGGGCGACGTGGTGGTGATCCGCTATGAAGGCCCCAAGGGCGGGCCGGGCATGCAGGAGATGCTGTATCCCACATCGTACCTGAAATCAAAAAATATGGGCACGGTGTGCGCGCTGCTCACCGACGGACGTTTCTCCGGCGGCACCTCGGGCCTGAGTATCGGCCACGTCTCGCCGGAAGCGGCGCAGGGCGGGGCGATTGGCCTGGTAGAAGAAGGCGACCGCATAGAGATCGATATCCCAGAGCGCAACATCCGTCTGGCGATTTCCGACGATGAGTTGGCGCGTCGCCGCACGGCGATGGAAGCAAAAGGGACACAGGCGTGGAAGCCGCTCAAGCGCGAGCGTGTGGTGTCGGCGGCGTTGCGCGCCTATGCAGCAATGACCACTTCTGCCGACCAGGGTGCGGTGCGCGACGTGTCGCAGGTGGAAAAATGAAGCGCTGCACTGCACTGCGCGACCTGTCAAACGAACACCATCACGGACTGGTGTTGGCCAAGCGCGCAATAAAAGCGGCGGGCACGGCGGATGAAGAAAAGGCGTGGCGCGGAATCCAGGCGCGCTTTGTTGTCGATCTGGAGCCGCATTTCCAGCTCGAGGAACTGGTGTTGTTGCCCGCACTGGAACAAGCCGGAGAGATCGAACTGGTGCGGCGCACGCTTGACGACCATGTCGAGTTGCGACGCCTGATAAGCGAGGATAGCGCGCAAGCCATGACTGCATTCGCCGAATTGCTGACACAGCACATTCGTTTTGAGGAGCGCGAGCTGTTTGAAGTGGCACAACAGAAATTATCCGCTGCCGAATTGGACGCGCTTGCGGATTGATATGGGCGCATTGAACATGTGTAGGTCGGGTTAGGTGCGGTTTCTTGCACCGTAACCCGACGTTTTGCATCAGTCATGTCGGGTTACGCAATTAAAGCCGCTAACCCGACCTACCTATATAAATCCAAGGAGGAATGATGCAAGCCATTCTGATAGCCAACCCCAAGGGAGGGAGCGGAAAAACCACGCTCTCGACCAACATCGCCGGTTATCTGGCGTCGCGCGGACACAGCGTCTCCATGCTGGACCTGGATCGGCAAAAATCTGCGAGCCAGTGGCTGGCCAGCCGCCCACCCAGCCTGCCCGCTATCCGTTTGCTTCTCGCCGAAGGGGGGAAATCCGCTGCGGCAGACTGGCTGGTGATTGATTCCCCCGCCGGCCTGCACGGGAAAAATCTCGAGCATGCGCTGAAGCTGGTGCACAAGGTCATCGTACCCATCGCACCGTCGCTGTTCGACATTCAGGCCAGCCGGGAATTTCTCGAAGTGCTGAGCCGTGAAAAGGTGGTGCGCAAGGGCAAGACATTCGTCGGCGTGGTGGGTATGCGCATGGCGCCGCATACACGGGCGGCCACTACGCTGGAGCAATTCATCGCCGGGCTGGGCTTGCCGGTGCTGGCCTATCTGCGCGAAACCCAGGCTTACGTGAATGCCGCCTTCGAGGGCAAGACCCTGTTCGATCTGCCGACTTATCTGGCAGAGCGCGAATTGGAACAGTGGACTTATTTGCTGAACTGGCTGGAAAAAAGCCAGTGATCTGAATCCCCGGTTGATCTGAACCAGCCTTGTGAAATAGCTTCATCAAATGGACAAGGCAAAATTGAAAGGCGCACGCAACTCAAGGAAGGTCTAAGGAAACACTGAACAAGTACCCGCACAGCGCGGAATTTTTCCCTGCATGACCGAATTATCGAACAATAGGCCGCTTTTCATCATGTGTTGTGCCTTATAGCCCCCACATCTTGGGGATTTTCTCT
>JAQTOM010000014.1 GCA_028713345.1 Gallionellaceae bacterium
TTTTTGCACCTGCAAAACGATTATGAGGTGAGGGCGATTTCCCGCCTGCGCGACAAGGTAACAGAACTCGGTACCAAGCTTTATATGCCAAGCGCAGACACCATTGAAAACTGCGTGGACAAGCAGAAATCTTATGCAATATGGCAGGCATCCGGTGTCCGCGTGCCTGAGACGATTTTATTGAATGACGAAAATGATTTAAAGACGGCCTTTGACAAATTTGGTTCGACCATCTGGGTACGTGCAATTGAGGGCGGTGGCGGGCGTGGTGCGTTGCCAGCTGACAACTATGAGTTCGCCAGGATATGGATTGAACGCTTCAAGGGGTGGGGGACGTTTACCGCATCGGAGCTGCTATCGGAAAAAAGTATTACTTGGCAATCGATTTGGTATGAGGGTGAATTGGTTGTTGCGCAGACGCGCCGCCGCCGTAGCTGGAATTTCGGCAACCGCACACTTTCCGGGGTCACTGGCATAACCGGGGTTGGTGAAACTTGTTCTGACCCTTTAGTGGATCGTATTGCACAAGACTCTATCCTTGCCATAGATAAAAAACCGCATGGGATTTTTTCGGCTGACATGACCTACGACTTTGCAGGCTTTCCCAAGCCAACTGAAATCAATATCAGTCGTTTTTTTACGACGCATTATTTTTTTACCAAGGCGGGATTAAATTTTCCTGAGATTTATTGCAATATCGCACTGGATAATAATTTCCCGGTGCTGGAGAAAAGGATTAATCCGCTACCTGATGGGTTAATCTGGATTCGCGGGATGGATCAAGCACCTGTTCTTACAACAGCAGATAAACTTGTAGAGTTTGAAAAAGAGTATGCCATTTCCATGGGAGCATAATTATGTTGATTGATGAAAAAAAACACGTAGAGCAGGTATCGGGCTGGTATTTAGAGGAACAGTTGGACTTTGACAAACGATTGATTCGTGGACGTTATGAAACATTAAAAAAATATTTAATTGGCCCCAATGGATTGGAGCTTGGTTCGGCAGATGGTCAGATGACTCGGTTTTTACTGGCAGACTTTGAAAAATTAACTATTGTGGATGGTGCTCCAGAGTTATTGGAAATGATTCCAGAAGCTCAAAACTTGACAAAGGTCCATAGCTTATTCGAGGAATTTAAGCCAAACGAAAAATTTAACACCATAATTATGGAGCATATATTGGAGCATGTTGAATTTCCGGTATCGTTGCTCAAGTTGGTGAAAAATTGGCTTGCTCCAAATGGCAGAATGTTACTAGGTGTGCCAAATGGGCACTCTATTCATCGTTTGGTTGCCGTAAAAATGGGTCTCTTAGAGAATCCATGTCAACTGAATAACCGAGATATTTCTCAAGGTCACCGCAGGGTTTATACGCCGGAAACATTCAGGAAAGATATAACCGAGGCGGGTTTGCAGATTGAAACTATGGGGGGAGTCTTCTTTAAACCACTGTCGAATAAACAAATTCAAGATAACTGGACAGAGGAAATGATTCAAGGTTTCTATGCATTGGGAAAAGAATTCCCGTGGAATGCAGCTGATCTATACGCAGTATGCAGAATAGAACAATAAAAACGATTATCCTAGATTTGGATGGCCCGCTACTGGATGGCATGCAGCGGCACTACCAGTGTTATCGCGACATTTTGCTGGAGCATGGTTTTGCACCCATCCCGATGCGGCAATATTGGGAAATGAAGCGTAACCGGGTGGATCGTAGAAAATTGCTGGCTTTAAGCAATGCCAGCGATTTATACGATGAATTTCTGGCTTCATGGATTCAAAGAATTGAGGCCAGGAAATATCTTGCTTTAGACAGGCTCCAGAGCCGTGTTGAAGACATCTTGGTCAATTGGAAGAAATCCGGGATACGCTTGTTGCTTGCGACCATGCGGAATAATGCAGCCCATCTTCATTGGCAACTTGATAAATTGGGAATTGCTGATTCTCTGGATGAGGTGGTTGTAGTGGGTAGTGGTCAGGCAGGCGCGAGCAAGTCGGCAGAAATTAAACCGTTGCTAAGTAATAAGCGTTTGGATGAGGTAATCTGGATTGGCGATACAGAGGTCGATATTCATGCTGCGCGTGAGCTGGGAGTTAAGGTCTGTGTACTGACTTGCGGCCTAAGGGCAGAGGAGTATCTTGCAAGCTTGGCTCCAGATATGATCGAAGAAAATTTAAGTTCCTTCGCCACAAAATTAGTTTATCAGGCTGAGAAATGATTCGATGATTCGATTATTCGATACCGAGTCCACGCGGTTTGTCGTGGCTGGCGGGATCAATACAATTTTTAGCTACGTGCTATATCTGCTGCTGTTGCCAATTACGGCATACGTCATAGCGTATTCAATTTCGTTCATCGCGGGTGTCGTCAGTGGCTATACATTAAACACGCTCTTGGTGTTCAAGCAGCCATGGACGTTAAAAAAATTATTCCAATACCCCTTGGTATATATTGCCCAATATCTTGTCGGCATAGTGCTTTTATCGATTCTCGTGGGCTACTTGAACATTAATGAAAGATTGGCACCGCTCGTTAATGTTGTTCTGCTTTTACCGCTTACATTTATTTTAAGCAAAAAAATCATTAAACCTGGAGTAAAGCATGAAACGATCCGTCAATGACTGCGTAATACTCGATTTGCCAAAGATTAGTGATGCACGTGGAAATTTAACCTTCATCGAGGGCAACAGCCACATCCCTTTTGATATCAAGCGGGTTTATTATTTATATGATGTGCCTGGCGGCGCCGAACGAGGCGAGCACGCACACAAAGATTTACATCAGTTAATTGTAGCCATATCTGGCAGTTTTGATGTTATTTTGAATGACGGCCACGAAGAGCGGAGGTTTCATTTAAACAGGTCTTATTTTGGCTTGTATGTATGCCCCATGATGTGGCGTGGCCTCGATAATTTTTCATCAGGTTCTGTATGTATGGTTTTGGCCTCCGATATCTATGATGAAAATGATTATATAAGAGAACGCGAAGTGTTTTTTCAACTTGCACAAGACGAACAAAATGACCATTCCATTCCTTGACATCAAAGCCCAGCATGTCGAAATAAAAGATGCACTAGATGCCGCCTATCACCGCGTTATCAATTCTGGTCAGTATATTCTAGGTTCTGAGGTTATAGCTTTTGAACAAGAGTTCGCTGCTTACTGCGATACCAAATATTGTGTTGGTGTCAGCAATGGCCTGGAAGCGCTGCATCTAGTTTTACGAGCATACGATATTGGCAACGGCGACGAGGTGATTGTTCCTACCAATACCTACATTGCAACATGGCTGGCAGTGTCGTACTGCGGAGCCAAGCCAATACCCGTCGAACCTGACGAAAAAACATATAACCTTGACCCCGCACTAATTGAGGCGGCAATTACACCTCGCACCAAGGCGATCATTGCTGTGCATCTATATGGTCAGCCCGCAGATATGGACGCGATAAATGCGATTGCCAAACGCCACAAGCTGAAATTAATTGAAGATGCAGCCCAAGCGCATGGAGCCTTATACAAGGGGCGAAAAGTGGGCGGCTTGGGCGATGCTGCGGGGTTTAGTTTCTATCCGGGCAAGAATCTCGGTGCTATAGGCGACGCGGGTGCAATTACAACGAATGATGCGGATATTGCGCATAAGGTAAGTGTGTTGCGTAACTATGGTTCTCAAATAAAGTATCACAATGAAGTAAAGGGGTTTAACTCACGGCTCGATGAGTTGCAGGCAGCGTTTCTGCGTGAGAAACTGAAAAAACTAGATGAGTGGAATGGGCGGCGTAAACGATTGGCAGTGGAATATCTTCGCCAATTTACGGGTGGCGATCTCGGCCTGCCCTTTGTCCCGGAATGGGCAGATCCCGTCTGGCATTTGTTCGTCGTGCGATCAGCGCGGCGTGATGCACTTCAATCGCATCTCGCTGAACAGGGGATCGGCGCAATGATTCACTATCCCATCCCGCCATACCTGCAGGCTGCTTATGCAGAACTGGGTTTCAGAGTGGGCGATTTCCCTATTGCGGATGTTATCCATAGAGAGGTGTTGAGCTTACCTATAGGGCCGCATGTGAGAAATTGGGAAATAAATATTGTAGTTAAATCAGTTAGAGATTTTTTGGATGCGTGAGCCTACCCATCGAATACGGATAGCGCCTAATTGAGGCCGTCTCTTGGTGTGCGAGTTTTAAGGAACGCAGATTATCCGTCTCGTTCGCCATGCCCATTTTGTATGGCTTGGCACGAGCGAAAAAATCTCTTTTCCTTTGGTTAATCCAGGTGCATAGGGTATGACAGTGCCGTTGGTGACGATTGCGGTTCCATCTTTTAACCAAGGGCGATTCTTGGACGATGCACTGACTTCTATTTTTCAACAGGAAATACCTGTTGAAGTATTTGTCCTGGATGGCGGATCGACGGATAACTCCCCGGAGGTTATCCACAGGTGGGAACACCGCCTGGCTGGCTGGCGTAGTCATGCCGATGAGGGGCAGGCGGCAGCGATCAACGAAGGTGTTGCACGGGGGCGTGCGCCCTATGTGTGCTGGATGAATAGTGACGACTGGTTTTTGCCTTCCGGCTTGGCGAAACTGCTTGCCGAACTGGAAAATCATCCTGAAGCGCCTGCTGTGTATGGGCGTGCATGGAATGTGGTGCAAAAATCGGGAAAGCGATATCCGGTCTGGGTGGAGCCGTTCAACGAACGCCGCCTAGCTTTGCGCTGCATCATTTCCCAGCCTGCAACCCTGATTCGACGCACAGCCTGGGAGGCCGTGGGTGGCGTGGATGAAAAGTTGCACATGGCGATGGACTATGACTTGTGGTGGCGGCTGTTTAAGCGGTTTGGACCATTACATTTTCTGGATGATTTTGTGGCGGTAAATCGGGAGCACGTGGATACCAAGACTAAAACCCAGCGTCGTAAACATTATCGGGAGGCAATGGACGTTGTGCGCAGACACTATGGTCGAGTACCATTGAAATGGTGGTTGGCGCAGCCTTACGCGGTGTGGTTTAAATCAATAGCTGGTTAATCGGAACAGGATCACATGCGGGTTCTACATTTCTTTAAGACATCCTTCCCCGATACGATGGGGGGTGTTGAGCAGGTTATCAATCAGATTGCCAGAGGTGCCACCAAACTCGGTGTCAAGACCGATGTCCTTTCACTTACGCCAGACCGGGTTGCGCGCGCTATCGAAATCGATGGTTACCTGGCGCATCGTGCTCGTATGGATTTCCAGATTGCTTCGACGGGGTTTTCGGCTTCGGCCTTCTTGCGTTTTGCGCAGTTGGCGCAGAAGGCGGATGTCATTCATTACCACTTCCCATGGCCATTCATGGATGTGGTGCATTTTGCGACCCGGGTAAAGAGGCCGACGGTGGTGACTTATCACTCGGATATCATTCGCCAAAAGTATCTGCTCAAGCTTTATCGCCCTTTAAAGCAAAGGTTTCTGGCAAGCATGGATTGC
Source organism: Gallionellaceae bacterium (assembly GCA_028713345.1). Taxonomy (GTDB): domain Bacteria; phylum Pseudomonadota; class Gammaproteobacteria; order Burkholderiales; family Gallionellaceae; genus JAQTOM01. Next base: position 5,475 of record JAQTOM010000014.1, read on the forward strand.
ATTGTCGCCACCTCGCCGAATTATCTGGCGACCAGCGATGTGCTGGGGAGGTTTTCAGACAAGGTCAGCGTGATTCCGATTGGGCTGGACAAGGCCACCTACCCACAGCCGCTGCCAGATCGTTTGCAGTTCTGGCGCGAGAAACTCGGCTTGAAATTCTTCTTGTTCGTCGGAGTCCTTCGTTACTACAAGGGTCTCCATGTTTTGATAGAGGCGGCACAAGGAGCAGACTACCCCATCGTGATTGTTGGTGCGGGTCCGATTGAACAGGAATTGAAGGCGCAGGCCGTGCAGCTTGGTTTACGCAATATTCACTTTCTTGGACTCTTGCCTGACAGTGATAAAGTCGCGCTACTGACGCTGTGCTATGGGGTGGTGTTCCCTTCGCATCTGCGCTCTGAGGCTTTTGGTATTTCGCTGCTGGAGGGGGCGATGTACGGCAAGCCGATGATCTCCAGTGAAATTGGCACTGGAACGACTTTTATTAATATCGGCGATGAAACCGGGCTGGTGGTGCCACCCAGCGATCCCGTGGCACTGCGGCAAGCTATGTGTTATCTGTGGGAGCACCCCGAGGAAGCTGCCAAAATGGGCAAATGCGCCGAAGAACGGTATTGGAAACACTTTACGGCAGAGCAGATGGTGAAGTCGTATATGGATTTGTACAGCGGCCTGGTGAGACGATAGGCTGGGTGGAGGATTTAATTTGCCTAATTCCATTGCATTACGCAAGATTATTGTCACTGGCGCGACCAGCATGATTGGACATTTTTTGTTGCCCCGTCTGGTGGAGGCCGGCTATGAGGTGCATGCCATCAGCCGTGGCTATGTGGCCAATCCAGGAGCGGCATGGGCAAATGTAATCTGGCATCAGGCGGATATTACCCGCCCCGGACAACTGCCAAAACTTGATGCGGTAGCGCTTATCCATCTCGGCCCACTATGGTTATTGCCGCCTTTGCTGCCCGCATTGAATTCGCTCAAGGTTGAGCGCGTGATCGGGTTTGGCTCGACCAGCCTCTTCAGCAAGGCGGTCTCTGCCGACGCGGGTGAGCGCGATTTCGTCGCCCGTCTTGCCGCTGCGGAAGATGCGATCAGGCAGCAAGGTGACAGCCTGGGAATTAAATGGACGGTATTCCGCCCGACGCTGATCTACGATGGTGTCCGGGATAAAAACATTACGGTGATTACGCGTTTTGTCCGGCGCTATGGTTTTTTTCCGCTGCCGGGAAAAGCGGTGGGGCTGCGCCAGCCGGTCCATGCCGATGATCTCGCCGCCGCGTGTGTAAGCTGCCTCAATCATTCATCCACTTTCAACAAGGCATACAACTTGAGCGGCGGGGAGACCATGAGCTACCGGCAGATGGTGGAAAGAATTTTCATGTCGCTCGGCAAGCCGCCCCGGTTTGTGCCTGTCCCACTGGGGTTATTCCGGCTGGCCATCCGCATCGCCTCACTGTTGCCGGGCAAACGTGGATTAACCGGGGAGATGGTCACACGCATGAATGCTGACTTGGCTTTTGACCACGCTGACGCAACCCGTGACTTTGGCTTTGCGCCACGTAACTTCAATTTGAATTGCCGCACTTGAGATGAATCATGTGAATGGCCGTGGAGTTATAGGTTCGGCACACTTTATCCATGAATCCGTTCGCATTGAGCCTGTCGAAATGTGTACGGATTCATGTGCTTCGACATGCTCAGCACGAACGGTGGTTTAGTTTAATCCGTGCCGGATCAATAGTTTTGCATAGCCAACTGACTTATTCATCAAACGACGATGAATAAGTCATTGGTTAACGCCAGCCTGGTCGCTGGCTATCTTCAAGCGAAAGGGGCAGAGTCAGGATCGGTGGCCACTGCAACAGGAAGCCTTATGCACCTCCAGGTTCCCTATCTCGCATTCCTCCTCATAATGCACAAATGCCCGGCGCAAACGCTCCGCGAAACCCTCGCCGAGCTGTACGCCAATCTCAGCCAGTTTTTCCTCGATCTGCTCCGCCGTCGCCTGGAGCAGGTCATAGGTGATCGCCACGCTGTCGCCCTCGGCCGAGACGACCTGGATACCCATCATGGCCTGCAACGCATCGCTTAGAGTCTTTGCCTGGCTGGACGATAAAGGCTGCGCCAAACGCAGGCGTCTTTGCTTGATTACCGAAAGTCCTTCCTGTTTCGGGGCCTTCTGTCCGGGTATGCCGACATACAGGTGGGGGTTGGCCTGGAAACGTTCCTGGCATTGTTTGGAGCAGAAGGCATAAGAACCACCACGATACATAATCTGGTTGTCATTGGAATCAACTTGCATCCCGCAAACGTAATCTTTGGTTAACATTTCATTTCTCCTTTCGTTGTCGTGCAGCGCGGTGTAACCCGCCAAATGCCGGATTTAACCAGCCGACCCCATGTGCGGAAAAAATGCGGGGGTCTTTTGGGCATACCGGATATAGGCATCTCCAAATTCTTCTGTCGCTTCCCGTTCCTCACGCCGCGCCAAGCGCACATACATCCACACCAGCACTGGGAGCATCAGCAGCGTCAGGATCGTTGGCCATTGCAACAGGAAGCCGAACATGATGAGCACAAAAGCATCGTATTGCGGATGGCGAACCCTGGCGTAAGGCCCGGTAGTCGCCAGACGGTGTGCACGTTGCGCCCGATAGAGCACCTTCCATGCGGATGACAGGAGAAAGAATCCGCCGACGATGAATGCCATGCTGAGCAGATGAAACGGCCCGAAATGTGGATTCGCGCGCCAGCCGAACAGCATTTCAAGCAGATGGCCGGAATCGTGCGCGAACCAGTCCACGCCCGGATAGCGGCTTTGCAGCCAACCGGAGAGCAGATAGATGGTGAGCGGGAAGCCGTACATTTCGGTGAACAGCGCCACGATAAACGCCGAGAACGCGCCGAACGAGCGCCAGTCGCGCCGGCTTTGCGGCTTGGCAAAGCTGAAGGCAAAGATGATGAACACCAGAGAGTTGATGATGACCAGCGACCAGAGTCCGTAATCGGGAAACGGTGCGTTCATTTCGAGTCTCCTTCGGATGGATCATGTTTATGCGTATTCTGGCCGTGACCGCCGTGGTCATGGTGCATGAACAGGTGCATCAGCGGACAGGCCAGCAAAAACAGGTAAGGTAATATCCCCAACAGGTGCGCGCGGTGTTCGGTAAACAGGAAGAAACCGGCAACCGCAAGAAAGCCGATCAACGCCCAATTGCTGCGGGGACTTTGTCCGCCATAATTATTCGATTCATTTTCAGGTGCCATGTTGCCTCCGATAATTTTCTGACGTTTCCTGTAATACGCTTAGTACATCTTGCACCTGACGCAAACCAATAGCGTGATCGGCTCTGTCAACCCTGCTCGTCCAAAGCCGCCGCACCATGCCCGTGGCGACACCAGACGCAGGTGCAATCGACATGGTCGCAACTGCTATCCTTGCGGCTCGACTGGTAGTGTCTTTGTGCCCAAGGCAACAGTGCGCTATGCCACCATGATGGCGCATATATGCCACGCAGAAAATGCCTGACATCCGTTTTTCCTGCCAGTTGGCGCAGCAGGAGCCAGCGGTAGCCCCGGTTACCCAGCGCACCGTAAATCACACGATTGACCACAGAGGCCTGCAATTGTGATTGCATATTCTGATGCCAGAAGTCATCGTAATTTTTGTTCTCCAGCAGACTGCGTGCAGCCAATATCCCGGAGGTAATGGCAAGGCGCATGCCAAATCCCCAGAGGGTGTCCTGGAACCCGGCTTGTTCCCCCACCAGCGGGTGGTGCCCGCTGAAAGCGGATGCGGGAATGCGGAAGTTGCCTACCCCGCCGTGGGCGCGCGGATTCTGCATTTCCAAGCCAACCAGTTCCTGAAAGGCGGCAACCGTCCGCTCCACATAAAGCTTCTCCTGCTTGAATCCGGAAAACATGCAGCTCTTGACCGTGCCTTTGCCGTTCATGACCAGAAGATAGGCGTAACCTTTGGGTGCGAGTTCGTCATCGCAGATCGCCCAGAAGCCGTCTTCCATCGAGGTGTCGAAGTGATAACCCACGCCGATGGCATCCGCCGCCTTGGGGCCGGTGGCGATAATTCCCGCTCCCTCAAGCTGTTCCAGTCGGCTGTTGAAGCGCACTTCCACACCAAGCCGGAGCGCCTGCCGGAGCAATGCCGAGTCCAGGCTTCCTTCACCCGACCCGCGTTCAACCAGATAAAACAGCGGGACTGGACTGCTGATCCCATATGACTTGCCCCAGGCATCGAAGGCAACTCCATTTCTGCATGGAATGGCCGCAAAGTCGGTGGAAAGTCCCAGTCCGCGCAGCCATTCCAGCACATCCTGTTCCGTTGTCCAGTTCTCCAGGCCTTGCAGGTCGCCCTGAAACCGTGAGCCCACCTCTGGCTGCGCCTCATGCACTACCACGCGCTTCCCGGCCTTGGCCATGATAATGGCCGCCACCAACCCTGACGGCCCCGCCCCGGCAATCTGCACGGTTGCATCTGCTCCGGCTTGCTGTTGATCCAATAGCAACATAATTACCTCTCCGCTGCGAAGTATCGGTAAATCGGTCACGTTTTATCCGGGCGAATTCGGACAGTATTCCCTCCGCTTACAACAACTGCTCTTGGCAACGCCTTATCAGCCAAGTGTATTGCGCCGGCCTCTCACCGATTACTTGGTATGGGGCTCGCCACAACATTTCCCGTAGCCGCGCTGAGCGGAACCACACAGGAAAAAGTTGTACAGCGGCACCCAGATCAGCGCCAAATACCAGCCATAGCCGTAACTCTCGGCCAGTCCCAATCCAAAGTCGGACCAACTGATCCACTTGAATCCCGGTAGCAAGTTACGCCAGACTTCATACATCGCGTGCTGTGGAAAAGCCAGATCGAACGCTACGCACAATATAAAAGTAATCGCCAGAAACAGGCTGGTCGCATGTCCGAAAGCTGCCAACGAAATTACTTTTCTCATGATTACTCTCCTTCTTTATTTGATTCGGGCTCCAAGGCCATGCCGCATTTCGGGCAGTTGCCGGGATAGGTCTGGCGAATTTCCGGGTGCATCGGACAGACATGGAAGATGCTGCCAGCCGTCGCGCCGTGCCCGTCATGCCTGGAGTGTTCGCTATGATGGTGACCACATCCACCGTGCCCGATGTGAGAGCCGCAACCGAAACGCATCATCAGAAAAAACAGCCCCGCAAACAGCAGTAATGAAAACAATCCTTCCATGATGACCTCCTCAAGCTAACAAAATTAAAAATGCTGTTTGCGCAGTCGCAACGCATAGCCCTTTCATGTGCAGTCATTCATTCAGATAGCATTTCTTTTGCTCGAACTCCTCGCGTACGATCCCACCTTGTGCATTGCGCTCCTTGAGGATGCCGAGCGCATTTCTCTCCCGTTTACCGCCGCAGCCTGCGGCATACCGCACCAGCAGCGCGAAGCCCAAACCAAGCAGTACCCGGACACAAGCATGCCGATACCATCCATACCCCAACCGTAGTCAACCATAGCACCCACATCACATACCTCCCTTCCTGTAGTGCCGCAAATCAAAGTCGCACGCGCCTGAGCTGCAACGCATTGCTAATCACCGACACCGAACTGAAGCTCATCGCCGCCGCCGCGATGATGGGGGAGAGCAGCAGCCCGAAGAACGGGTACAGCACACCTGCCGCAACCGGGATGCCGAGCACGTTGTAGATGAAGGCGAAGAACAGGTTCTGGCGGATATTTTTCATGGTCGCACGGGAGAGGCGCACGGCGCGCACGATGCCGCGCAAATCGCCCTTGACCAGGGTGACGCACGCGCTTTCCATCGCCACGTCGGTGCCGGTACCCATGGCGATACCCACCTGCGCCTGCGCCAAGGCGGGTGCGTCATTGATACCGTCGCCCGCCATCGCCACAATGCGCCCCTGCGCCTGCAATTGCTTGACGATGGACGCTTTCTGCTCGGGCAGCACTTCCGCCTCGATGCGGTCTATGCCGAGTTTTTGCGCGACCGCTTGCGCCGTGGTGCGGTTGTCTCCGGTCAGCATGATGATCTGTACGCCTTCTTCATGCAGGGCGCGGATCGCCTCCGGCGTGGAGGCTTTGACCGGGTCAGCTACACCGAGCAATCCCGCAGCCTTGCCGTCCATTGCCAGCAGCATCACAGTCTGCCCGTCGCCGCGTAGCGTGTCGGCACGCGCGAGCAATTCGCCGGGAACGATGCCCAACTCCTCGAACAGCTTGAGATTGCCCAACGTGATTGAATGCCCTTCGACTGTTCCCGCCACACCCTTGCCGGTATAGGAGCGAAAGTCTGTGACCGCTGCGAGCGCCAAGGTTTTTTTCTGCGCCCCATTCACAATCGCCGCAGCCAGTGGATGTTCGCTGGCGCGCTCCAGGCTTGCCCCCAGCCGCAGTACCTCGCTTTCATCATGCCCTGCAACGGCGATCACCGACACCAACTTGGGTTTGCCCTCGGTCAGCGTGCCGGTCTTGTCCACCACCAGCGTATTTACCTTCTCCATGATTTCCAGCGCCTCGGCATTCTTGATCAGCACACCAGCCAGCGCGCCGCGCCCGGTGCCCACCATGATGGACATCGGTGTAGCCAGCCCCAATGCACAAGGACACGCGATGATCAGCACCGCCACCGCGTTGACCACGGCGTGCGCCAGGCGCGGTTCCGGCCCCCAGATACCCCACACCGCCAGAGTAGCGAGCGCGGCCAGCACCACCGCCGGAACGAAGTAACCCGCAACAACATCGGCAAGACGCTGGATCGGTGCGCGGCTGCGCTGCGCCTCGCTCACCATATGCACGATCTGTGCGAGCAGGGTGTCAGCGCCGACGCGCTCGGCGCGCATCAACAAACTTCCGGTGCCGTTCACCGTGGCGCCGATCAGCCGCGCGCCCGTCATTTTTTCCACAGGGATGGATTCGCCGGTGACCATGGATTCGTCCAGCGCGCTAGCCCCTTCCAGCACCACACCGTCCACCGGCACCTTCTCGCCGGGGCGCACGCGCAGCACATCGCCCGGTTGCACCTGCTCCATCGGGATGTCCTGCTCGCTGCCGTCGCTGCGTACGATGCGCGCTGTCTTGGGTGCCAGTCCGAGCAACAATTTGATCGCCGCGCTGGTCTGGCTGCGCGCGCGTAACTCCATCACCTGCCCGAGCAACACCAAGGCTATGATCACCGCAGCAGCCTCGAAATATACCGGTACTGTCCCCATCATGCTGCGCATCGCGGACGGGAAGATTCCCGGCAACAGCATCGCCACCACACTGTAAATCCACGCCACACCAACGCCCAGTGCGATCAGGGTGAACATATTGAGACTGCGATTGACCAGCGACGCCCAGCCGCGTTGGAAAATCGGCCAGCCGCCCCACAGCACGGCCGGTGTCGCCAGAGCGAATTCGATCCATTGCAGCGCCGTCATCGAGACAGACTCCGGCATAGCTTGCGGCAACAGGTCGGTGACCATCGCCATCACAAACACCGGGAAGGCCAGCGCGGTGCTGAACCAGAAGCGCCGCGTCATGTCGTGCAACTCGGCGTTGTTCTCAACCGGGGCATCGCGAGCTTCCAGCGCCATGCCGCATTTAGGGCAACTGCCAGGCTGGGCACTCACCACTTCGGGGTGCATGGGGCAGGTGTACTCAATCACTGCCGCAACGGGGGATTCCGGCTCCAGTGCCATGCCGCACTTGGGGCAACTTTCCGGCGCAGGCAGGCGGATTTCCGGATGCATGGGGCAGGTGTACATCACGCCCTGCTTGGTGACCGATGCCGGTTCCACTGAGGCAGTATGCAGATACTTGCCGGGATCGGCAGAAAATTTTGCTTGGCATTTCGGGTTGCAGAACAGGTAGGTCTTGCCATCATGCACATGGCGCAACGGCGAGTCCGGCTTTACCGTCATACCGCATACCGGATCCTTGAACAGATATTCCTCCGGGCTTGCCTGGAATTTGGCCAGACATTTTGTGCTGCAAAAACGGTATTCGTCGCCGTGGTATTCACAGCGATGCGGGGATTCCGGTTTTACCGTCATGCCGCACACAGGGTCTTTGAAAGTTGCCACGGTTGCCTCCTTTATCTCAGTCAATGAAGCCTGTTCCAAGGCGATGGCGCTCGGCGCATCCATCGCCCGTCATGGTTTTCCCTTTTCCGTCATAAGCGGCTCCCCGCACTTGAGCCTGACCATGTTGCGCAACGTTTCTTCTTCGGCGATAAACGCCTCGACGGCCACAGGATCGAATTGCGTTCCCGCCATGCGCAAAATTTCCTCGCGCGCCACCTCAAAAGACAGCCCTTTGCGATAGGGGCGATCCGAAGTCATCGCATCCAGCGTGTCGATCACCGCAAACAGCCGCGCCCACAGCGTAATTTCCTCACCGCGCAGTCCATTGGGATACCCCGTACCATCGAAACGCTCCTCGTGGCTCAACACGATTTCTGCGGCAGCCGCTATGAAGGGCACACTGGACAGGATGCGCCGCCCGATTTCGGGATGGGCGTGCATGACACGCCATTCCTCCATGATCAGCGGTTCTTGTTTGAGCAGGATCGCGTCCGGAATGCCGATCTTGCCAATGTCATGCAGCAGCGCGCCCCAGTACACCTGCTGCAGCAATGCCTCATCCGAAGTGAAGCGCCGCGCCAGCACCAGGGTATGGCAGGCCACACGCTTGGAGTGCAGGCCGGTTTCGTGCTCCCGCGCATCGAGCGCCGCCGCCAGCGCTTCGGCCAGGGCCAGATAAACTGCGCTGCCGCCTCCTGCCTGCGCCAGGCGATATTCCTCGCGCTTGAGAAAACATCCTTCGCAACAGTATGCTGCTCCATCGCGGATGAATGGCGGGGTAGAAACCGGTGCGCCACACATGCCGCATACAACATGGGTGCTCCCTGCGGCGGCCTGCACGCTTCTGCTTGCCGGATGGTTAGAGGTGTTCATTGTCATGTCTCGCCTTCATTTACAAAGCCGGATCAGTTCCTGTGCGGCGGCGTTCCCGGCTCGTGGGTATGCTGCTTTTTTGGGAGATGCGCTTGCGGTAAACTAGTTCGCCGCCATGCCATGCGCAGCCGCAGTGGTCAGCAGCTCCACGGTGAAATGTACGAAGACCGGATGCCAGTTGGGAACGATGCTGATCATGGAAGTTCTCCTGTCTCACAGCTCCCGTTACCGGAGCACCTCATAAACCTGGCCCTTGTCATCCTCGCATTCACCGAGCGCCTTGCCATCATTCGGTGCGCCGGTCAATGCTTGCAAGCGTCAGCCTTGTCCATCAGCAGATGATGCTCCTCCATCATCTGATCCATCATTTCCTCCATGAGATTCTGGTGCGCATGGATCCAGCCTTCATGTTCCTGCATACCCATACCTTCCTTGGGCTTCATGGCGCGCATCTTCCCCATATTTTCCTGCATCATCTTCATGTGCTCGCCCATCAGCTTCTGCCGCTCAGCGCCCTTGGCCGCCTCGGCTTCTTGCAGTTTCTGCTTCGCCTGCTGGACACGCTGTGTCATCTGGCGCTGGAACTCGTCTGGCGCCGCTATCGTGGAAGCCGACATGAGGCCCATGCCGCATATGGTGATAGCGGAGATCATTCTGTTGATAGATTGCCTTTTCATGATAAAACTCCTATTTAAATTTGACGGTTTAAAACAATCTGCTCGTCTGATTGCACGGACAGTGTGCTGCTCTCAATTCACAGCAGGCAATTTGGCTCCCTGCGGCGTGATGCGGGTAATCAGCCACTTGCCTGTCTTGGCGTCTTTACCGAGTTCAAATGTCACTGTGTCGCCTCCCTTGATACCGTCCAGCAACGCGGCGTCCGCCACGGTGAAATCCATCGTCATGCCCGGCCAGCCTAACGATTTGATCGCCTCGTGCGCCAGCTTGATGCTCAACTTGGCACGATCCACGGCCACCACTTTGCCCGTTCCTTGATGAACAGCAGATTTCTCCACGCCTTGTGTAGCCGTGTGGTGGCGTTGTTGGTCGGCCAATGCTGCCGCAGGAATCAGGCTTGCTGCCAGTAGGTAACATATCCATTTCATTTTTGCTCTCCTTATAAAAACTGTTTATCAGTAGTGCTGCGCTGGCACTCACTCCACCGAAAATACTGTGGGTTTGGTATTACTTTTCGAAATGGCATAGATGACTAACGTGCCGGGTCGCTCCTCGCCCATGCCAGGCGAATGTTGCGGCATGCCAGGTGCGCTGATGCCGACAATAGCGGGCTTTTCGCGCAGCAACTTGCGGATGGCGCGCACTGGAACGTGCCCCTCAACGGCATAACCGTCGATGATAGAAGTATGGCAACTAGCCATGCGCGCCGTGCCATAACGTTTCTTGATGGCATCCATGTTGTCTTCGTTGATGGCCTTCACGGCGAATCCGTTTTGTTCCAGATACTGCACATATTTTTCACAGCACTCACATGCCGGACTTTTGTAAAGAGTGACCGCCGTTGCGGCAAATGCGCTCGCCGCATTAAGCGACAACGCAACGATGCAAATTTTTATCCACCGGTTCATGCCTTACCTCCATAAAGAAAATATCGAATCATTTGCCGCCCCTGAATAGCGCCCGCTCCTTGATCAGCGCGTAAATCGCCGGGATCACGATCAGGGTGAGAAGAGTGGCAGAGATCATGCCGCCGACCATGGGCGCCGCAATGCGGCGCATCACTTCGGAGCCGACGCCGCTGCCCCACATGATCGGCAGCAGTCCTGCCATGATCGCCACCACCGTCATCATGATGGGGCGCACACGCAGCAATGTTCCTTGTATGACGGCATCATAGACATCGCCCAAGCCCAACTGCTCGCCGGAAGACTGGCGTTTCAAAATGATGGCCTGTAGCGCATGATCCATGTAAATCAGCATGATTACTCCGATCTCCGCAGACACTCCGGCCAGCGCGATGAAGCCGACCGCTACCGCAACCGACAGGTTGTAGTCGAGCAGCCACATCAGCCACACGCCGCCGACCAGCGCAAAGGGAACCGACAGCATCACGATGAGCGCTTCGGTCAGGCGCCGGAAGTTGAGGTAAAGCAGCACAAAAATAATCGCCAGCGTGACCGGAATCACGACCTTCATCTTTGCGGCGGCGCGTTCCATGTATTCGAATTGCCCGCTCCAGGTCACGTAATATCCCGGCAAAAATTTTACCTGCGCGCGCACCGCTTTCCGGGCATCGGCGACATAGCCGCCGATGTCGCGGTCGCGGACGTCCACATAGATGTAAGCCGACAACAGCGCATTTTCGGTGCGGATGGCCGGTGCGCCTTTGGCAATCTCGACCCTGGCCAACTGGCCGAGCGGAATCATCGCGCCCTCCATGGTCGGCACCAGGATTTGCGTGGCGATCATTTGCGGGGTGGAGCGCAGTTCACGCGGGTAGCGCACCGCGACGCCGAAGCGTTCCCGGCCCTCCACGGTGGTGGTCACCGTTTCGCCGCCCAGAGCGGTGCTGATCACATCCTGCAAGTCGCCGACCGCGAGACCGTAGCGCGCCAACTGTTCGCGGTCGGGTTCGATATTGAGGTAAAAACCGCCGGTGATGCGCTCGGCAAATGCGCTGGCCGTACCCGGAACCGCCTTGACGACGGCCTCGATTTCTTTCGCCAGCCGTTCCATTTCGTTCAGGTCACGGCCGAACACCTTGATGCCGATGGGCGTGCGGATGCCGGTGGAGAGCATGTCTATGCGCGCCTTGATCGGCATGGTCCAGGCATTCGCCACCCCCGGGATTTGCAGCGCCGCATCCATCTCGGCAATGAGCTTGTCCAGGGTCATGCCGGGACGCCAGGCGGATTGCGGTTTCAGGTTGATCGTGGTCTCGAACATTTCCAGCGGCGCCGGATCGGTCGCGGTCTGGGCGCGGCCCGCCTTGCCGAATACCGACTCCACTTCCGGGAAACTTTTGATGATCTTGTCCTGAGTCTGCATCAGCTCAGCCGCCTTGGTCACCGGCATGCCCGGCAGGGATGCGGGCATATACAACAGCGTGCCTTCGTTCAGCGTGGGCATGAATTCGCTGCCGAGTTTTGCCGCCGGAAAAAGACTGGCCACCAGCACCGCCAGCGCCACAACGATGGTCAGTTTCTTCCAGCGCATGACCCAGGTAATCACCGGCTTGTATATCCAGATCAGCAAGCGGTTCAGCGGATTCTTTGTTTCGGGCATGATCTTGCCGTGGATGAACAGCAGCATCAGCACCGGCACCAGTGTGATGGAAAGCAGGGCGGCGCCCGCCATGGAGAAGGTCTTGGTGTAGGCGAGCGGCGAGAACAAACGCCCCTCCTGCGCTTCCAGCGTGAATACCGGCAGGAATGATACGGTGATGATGAGCAGCGAGAAGAACAGCGCCGGGCCGACTTCCTTGCAGGCGGCGATGATGGCATCGCGTCTCAAATTTCCGGGCGCTTCCTGGTGCGCCCCCTCACCCCCACCCTTCTCCCGGAGGGAGAAGGGCTTCTCTCCCTTCTCCACTCGGGAGAAGGGCTGGGGATGAGGGAGCACAGGTTGTTCAACTGCCGGCTCATCCTGTTTCAACCGCTCCAGATGCTTGTGCGCGTTCTCGATCATCACAATTGCCGCATCCACCATCGCGCCGATGGCGATGGCAATGCCGCCCAGGCTCATGATGTTGGAGTTCATCCCCAGGCCATGCATGGCGATGAACGCGATCAGGATGCCGACCGGCAGCATGAGGATGGCGACCAGCGCACTGCGCACATGCATCAGGAACAACACGCACACCAGCGCGACTATGATGCTTTCCTCCAGCAGCGTGCTCTTGAGATTGTCTATGGCGCGGTGGATCAGCTCGGAGCGGTCATACACCGTTTTGATTTCGACGCCCGACGGCAGGCCGCTGGAAATTTCCGCGATCTTGTCCTTGATGTTATGGATGACTTCGAGCGCATTCTGGCCGTAGCGCGCCATCGCGATGCCGGCGACCACCTCACCCTCGCCGTTCAGTTCGGTCAGGCCGCGCCGCTCGTCCGGCCCCAGTTCCACCCGCGCCACATCGCGCAACAGCACCGGCACGCCCCGCTCGGCTTTGACCACCAGTTGTTCGATATCCGTTTTCCCGCGCAGGTAGCCGCGTCCGCGCACCATGAATTCCGTCTCGGCCATTTCTATCACGCGCCCGCCGACATCGCGGTTGCTGTCGCGGATCACCTGGCTGACCCTCGACAAGGGAATGCCATAGGATTGCAACCTGCGCGGATCAACCACCACCTGATACTGCTGCACGAAGCCGCCGATGCTGGCTACCTCGGCCACGCCGTGCGCCTTGGTCAACTGGTAGCGCAGGTACCAATCCTGGATCGTGCGCAATTCGGCCAGCGTGCGCTGCGTCCCGATAACCGCATACTGGTAAACCCAGCCCACCCCGGTCGCATCCGGGCCGAGCGCTGGCGTCACATTCTTTGGCAATCGGCTGGCGGCAAAATTCAGGTATTCGAGCACGCGCGATCTTGCCCAATAGACGTCGGCGCCATCCTCGAAAATGACGTAAACAAAGGAAGCGCCGAAGAAGGAGAAGCCGCGCACCACCTTGGACTTCGGCACCGACAGCATGGCGGTGGTCAGCGGATAAGTCACCTGGTCTTCCACCACTTGGGGCGCCTGCCCCGGGTATTCGGTGTAAACGATGACCTGCACATCCGACAGGTCGGGCAGCGCGTCCAGCGGCGTCTTGAGCACGGCGTACACGCCCGCCCCGACCACAAATAAGGTTGCCAGCAACACCAGGACGATATTGCGGCTGGACCATTCGATAATCCTGGACAGCATGATCAGTGCCCTTTATGTTCGGGGGCGGGGGGATTCCCCCCTTCAGCGAAGGCAGACTGGGGGGGATTTTGCGGCACAACAAATCCCGCATTCCCCCCCTTTGCACCCGCGATAGGTGCGCCGGCGGGTTCCCCGCTGCTCCGCAGCGACCCTTCCGCAGCCAAAGGGGGGCTACCTTGCGCACCATGCGCGGCATGTTCGCCGAACCCGCCGACTGCCGCCTTCAGGTTGCTCTCCGCATCAATCAGGAAATTGGCCGCGACGACAACCTTCTCGCCCGCGCCGACTCCTTCCAGCACCTCGACGTAATCATCGCTTTGCGTGCCCAGCCTGACCTCCCTCGGCTCGTAACGGCCTTCGGCCAGTGCAATCAAAATAATCTGACGCGTGCCGGTATAAATCACCGCCGAGACCGGGATGCTGAGCACGTTTTCTTTCCTGCCGCTGCCGGCGGCAATTTCCACGCCGGCGTACATGGCCGGTTTCAGCAAACCGCCCGGATTGGGCAGTTCGAGGCGGACCGGAACGGTGCGCGTCTGCGGGTTCAGCGTCGGATAAACGTAGGTTACCTTGGCATCGAAATTCTTGTCCGGGTAAGCGTTGATTTTTACTTTGGCGGATTGCCCGGACTGGACGAAGGGCAAGTCCTGTTCGAATACTTCGACGATCACCCAGACCGTCGAGAGGTCAGCGATCTGATAGAGCATTTCACCGGGCATGAAGCGCATGCCCTGTACCGCCTTCTTTTCCATGACAATGCCGTTCACCGGGGAACGTAAAGTGAGCGTCCGTCTGGCTTCGCCGGTCGCATTCAATTGCCGGATTTGCTCATCGCTGATTTCCCAGTTGCGCAGGCGTGTGAGGCTGGACTCGGCCAGTTGCCGCATCCCCTGCTGCGCCTGCGGCTCCGCTCCACTCATGGATTTCTGCCCGGAAACCGCTATCGCATATTCCCGCTGCGCCGAAACCAGTTCAGGGCTGTAAACGTCCAGCAGCGGCTGATCCTTGGCGACCGGCTGCCCTGTAGTGTTTACGTACAGCTTGTCTATCCAGCCCTCGAACCGGGGCGCGATGGTGAACATCCTGCGTTCGTCCGCCTCGATCTTGCCAACCGCACGCAGCACGCGGTGAATTTTCCGCAACGCAACCGTCTCCGTCCTTACACCGAGTTTCTGCACCTTCTCAACACTGATTCCGACCCGTTTGCCGCCGACATCCGCTTCTTCTTCGCCTTCATACACAGGCACATAATCCATACCCATCGCATCTTTTTTGGGTACAGTCGAGGTATCCGGCAAGCCCATCGCATTACGGTAATAGAGTATCTTGCGTTCCTTTTTGGCCGGTGCAGTGGCGGTTGCCTGCTGCGCCATCTCGTGTTTTGCGGAGCCGTAGCGCTGACCTACCCAGATACCCGCTCCCAGCATTGCCGCCAGCAATATGGCGATGGTCAATTTGGATTTCATAGGTCTTCTCCCAGCAGTTTTTCAATGTCAGCAAGGTGCATCTGTGCTTCTATTTGCGCCTTCAATGTGTCGAGTCTTGCCTTGCGTATCTGGCGTTGCGCATCCAGCAGGGTCGCGAAATCAACCTTGCCGGTTTCATATCCGGCAAGGGCCGATTCAAAGGTCAATTCCGCCTGGGGCAGCAGGTTTTTCTGGTTGAGCGATTCGATGCGCAATGCCGACCTAAGCGCAAACAGGCTTTCAGCCAGGTCGGCCAGCGCCTGGTTTTGCGCCGCTTCACGATGTGCCTTGGCCGCATCGAGCATCGCGCCGGCTTCCCGTTCCTGCGAACGGCGCGTCTGCTGCTGCAACGGTATGTTGAGTTCAAACATCAACTCCCACTCGTTGAAACGGCTGCGATTCTGGATGGGGGAAATACCCAGTGTAAAATCCGGGTAGCGGTTCTTGAACACCAGATCGCGGTTCTTTCCCGTGGCAGCAACCTGCGCATCCAGGATAAACAGCTGCGGGTTGTTTGTCCGCAGCCTTTCTTCCAGCGAAGCGAATTCCAGTCTGGCCGGGGCCGGCAGCGGGCGCAATGCCTGCGGCTCCGCCAGCGGCGCGCTTGGTGCACGCCGCAGCAATGCATTGATGCGAGCCATCGCATGGTGATGCTCGGTTTCCAGCGTCAGCAGTTCACCGCGCATGGATGTTTGTTCGACTTGGGCGCGGATCACATCCTGCTGCTGCGCCAAGCCTGTCGCATATCTAGCCTGCGCCGTCTGTTCCAGGCCCGACACCAGATCGAGCAGTTCGCGTGTCAGCTTCTCGCTATGCGCTGCAAGGTAATATTGCGCATAAGCCGTTTTCACCCTGGCGGACAACTCCGACCAGGTTGCCGCCAGCCTTCCGTTCGCCTGGCTGGCTTCCGCTTCCGCCATTTCTTTTTTCAGGTCGCGCTTGCCCCAGAAAGGAATGGGTTGCGTGACCAGATAACGTGTGCTTCCCACCTGGTTGGGCAGCAAGCTGGGGGAGTCTGGCGTACCCTTGTTAGTGATGTCGCGCAGCTCTGTCCGCAACACCGGATCCGGCAATGCACCCGCCGGATAGATACGCTCGGATGCAGCCTCCGCTTCCAGCCGTATGGCTGCCAATTCCGGATTCTGCTGTCTGGTCAGTTCGATCAGGCTTTCAATATTTGCTCCCGGCATGGTTTCCTCTGCGCTCCATGCCGGAGAAGCAAATAACACTGCACAACATAAGATTCTGAATCTGTTTCCCATGATGATGCTCCAACACGCACCGCCGCTGGCGGCAAACAATTATGCGAGAGAAGGTAACGCACGACAGGGTGCTCCGCTGTTGCGGAACGGTCAAGCGCAGGGATGGCTAATTCAGAAAAGAGCAGAAGCGGATGGGAATGGGCGGGCCGGTATCCGGCACCGCATGTTCGGAGGAAATCGCAGGGCGTTCATGCTGTATTTGCGGGAAAGGCACCAGCCAGGCTACCACGCTGACCGGTGCGGCGACTGTCGTATTGTGCTGATCCACGCTGACCTGGCCGGTCTGGTCGCAATGCATCAGACAGGCATTGGCGTTGGGAATTTCTGTTTCGTGGCACGGCATGACGCCGTCATCCTGGCTCAGGGAATAAGCCTGCACCGGGCTGGCGTTGGGCGCAACACAGGCGTTCGCGGCGACTATTCCTTGCGCGAACAACAGCAGCCCGAGCATCAACCGGGCCAGCCATTTGATTTTATGTTGCGTCAGTTTCATCGTAATATTTTGCGGAATCAACTACTCAACTTGGCAAACTATATCTGATCTGCGGGAATTTGGCATCAAAATTGAATTGTGCCACAAACAAAGCACAGGCCAGTATGGCTTACCTTTCGGCTGCTTGTAGCCAAGCAGCCGCTTAAATCAGGTAGATCACTATTGCCGCCAATCCGATAATCAGGGCGCTCAGGATAACGAACGGTGCGTACTCCGCATACGTCAATTTTCCCTGTGGAATCGGCCTTATTCTGAGCGTAGAGTCCATTTCATCACGCAATACCCCATGAAGGAATTTCATTTTATTCTCCAATCTGCACTATTGTTCATGTGTGCGTAGACACATTATCAGTAATTTGGTTGCATACCCAAGCTCACGCATCTGTTTTTGGGTATAAGAATGAAAGGTGCCATAAATCAGATGAACGGTTGATTCGGATGGGCAAATGGCCGGTGAGATTGAGTGCGCTACACAGCACTACGGGGATAGTGCGGGCTTTATTGAGGCGTGCTATCCAGTTAGTCAGGATAACCGGAATATTTATAACGAGAGGTCAAGCAGGTTTTCTAAGGGCGATCATTGCCGCCCATGCGCCGAGCAATACATACCAGACCAGCGACCATTCCGGAATGCCGAGGGTGAGAAATGTCCAGCCTTTGGCGGCACATTCGCCGGAACCATGCATCAGTTCCTGCAAGACTTCGGTCATGGGGAAGTTTTCCAGCATGTAATCCAGGCCGGGGCCGCAGGCGGGTACCTGATCCTTGGGCAGGTGTTGTATCCAGATGTGGCGGCTGGCCACGCCCACGCCGCTTAGTGCGAGCAAGCCTATCAATACGGCGTACCCTTTAGCCCCCGCACGTTCCGGGTTGTGCAGCGTGGCAACGGCGAACACCACCAGCATGGCGATGAAGATGACGCGCTGAATCATGCACAGCGGGCAGGGATCCTGACGCAAGACATGCTGCAAATAGAGTGCCGCACCGAACAGCACGGAAATTACCAGTACACCAGGCAGATACAGCCAGCGGTTGGCAAGCGAGCGCCACAATGCCAACAACTTGCCCATACCTACTCCACCTCGTCTATCCACGCCATCTGGATGGCTTCCAGAACTTTCTCTCCGCCATGATTGTGATCGTCGTCAAAGTCTTCAAGCTCCACCACCCAGTTGTGCAAATCGGTGAAACGAACGGTCTTCGGGTCGATTTCCGGATGCGCTTCCGCCAACTCAATGGCGATCGTACTTACATCAGTCCATTTCATTTCAGTGTCCTTCTTTCGCCATGTTGATGGTGTACTTGGGTATCTCGATGACCAGGTCTTTATCGCCCACCAGCGCCTGGCAACTCAGGCGCGAACTCGGCTCCAGCCCCCATGCCATGTCCAGCAAATCCTCTTCTGTTTCTTCTGCGGGTGCAAGCGAATTGAACCCCTCGCGCAGGATGACGTGGCAGGTGGTGCAGGCGCAGGATTTTTCGCAGGCATGTTCGATTTCCACATCGTGCTGCAACAGCGCGTCACAGATGGAAACACCCGGCGCAGCGTCGAACACCACGCCCTTGGGGCACAGTTCTTCATGCGGTAACACGATAATCTGCGGCATTTCAGGTCTCCAGATCGGTTAATTTACGCCCGCCCAGCACACGCGACACGCTCTTGTCCATGCGTGCCTGGGCGAAGGTTACGGTGGCATCGTTCAGCTGGGTGACAGAACGCTTGATGGCATGATGGTCGGCAGTTTGCAGCACCGCGCGCAATCCGTCCATGCAGGCGAGGATATGCGCCTCCTCGTCCTTGTTCAGCAGGGCCGCATCCTGCGCCAGCGCATTCTGCACCGCCTCCAGCAATTGCTCAGCCTCCACCTGCTGTTCGCGCAGCGCGCGCGCCTGCATGTCGTCCTGTGCATGCTGGTTCGAATCCTGCAACATGCGCGTGATTTCCGTATCGGACAGGCCGTATGAAGGCTTCACGGTAATGTGCGCCTCCACCCCGCTGCCTGTCTCGCGCGCGGAGACATCCAGCAGCCCGTCCGCATCCACCTGGAAGGTAATGCGGATACGTGCCGCCCCCGCCACCATGGGCGGAATGCCGCGCAATTCAAACCTGGCCAGCGAGCGGCAATCGGCCACCAGTTCGCGCTCCCCCTGCACCACATGCACGCTCATCGCAGTCTGCCCATCCTTGAACGTGGTGAACTCCTGCGCGCGCGCGGTGGGAATCGTGCTGTTGCGCGGGATGATTTTTTCGGTCAGGCCGCCCATGGTTTCGATACCCAGCGACAACGGGATCACATCGAGCAGCAGCCAGTCGTCGGCGCTGCGGTTGCCCGCCAGCACATTGGCCTGTATCGCCGCGCCCAGCGCCACGACCTTGTCCGGGTCAAGGTTGGTGAGTGGAGTCTGCCGGAAAAATTCCGCCACGGCACGCTGCACCTGCGGCATGCGCGTGGCGCCGCCCACCATCACCACCCCCTTGATATCCGTAACCGCAAGCCCCGCATCACGCAAGGCACGGCGCACAGGCTGCAAGGTATGCTCCACCAGGTTCTGGCTCATGTCATGAAAATCCTGCCGGGCCAACACGGTATCAATCGTCTCGCCGCTACGCAGGATGGCAGTCACACGCGTTTCGTCATGTTCGGTCAATTCTTCCTTGGCGGCGCGCGCACGCGTTAGCAGCAGCCGCGTATCCGCTGCACCCAGCGCAGAAAGATTATTCTTTTCCAGCAGCCAGCAGTAGATGCGATGGTCGAAATCGTCGCCGCCCAGCGCAGAATTGCCATTGGTGGCAAGCACTTCAAACACGCCTCTCGACAGCTTCAGGATGGAAATATCGAATGTTCCACCGCCCAGGTCATACACCGCGTACACCCCCTCGGCGGCATTATCCAGCCCGTAAGCGATGGCGGCAGCAGTGGGTTCGTTGAGCAATCGCAACACATTGAGCCCCGCCAGCTTGGCCGCATCCTTGGTAGCCTGGCGCTGTGCGTCGTCAAAATAGGCCGGTACGGTAATTACCGCACCGACCAGTCCACCGCCCAGCGCTTCTTCGGCGCGCGCGCGCAGCACCCTGAGAATTTCCGCCGATACTTCGACCGGACTTTTTACCCCGGCGACGGTGCGCAACTGCACCATGCCGGGTGCGTCCACGAAATGGTAATGCAACCCGCTGGCGTTGCCGATATCCGACAAGCCGCGCCCCATGAAACGCTTGGCCGAGACGATGGTGTTGGTCGGGTCTTCGCTCTGCATTGCTTGCGCGGCCTCGCCTGCCTGCACACTGCCGTCGGCAAGGTAGCGCACCACCGAGGGCAGCAGTGCGCGGCCTTGCTCATCGTTCAGCACCACGCTGATGCCGTTGCGCACCGTCGCCACCAGTGAATTGGTGGTGCCCAGGTCTATGCCCACCGCCAGCCGGTGTTCGTGCGGTGCGGCACTCATGCCGGGTTCGGAGATTTGTAGTAGAGCCATCAGTTGTCTATCGCATCAAAAGCGGAATTGATTTCTTCCGCAAGTTTTTCCAGGAATTTCAGTTTGCGCACGCCTTCGGTTGCCGCAGCATAGTCGCGCTCGATGTCAATTTGGTCGGCAAGCTGCTGTTGCAATACATGCACTTCATGCTGCAGGCGCAATTTCAGTTTGTCCAGTTCACCGGCATCGCGCGCTTCCTCGGCTTCCTGAATGGCTTCGTGCCATTCCATCTGCTCCATCAGGAAACCCGCCGGCATTATGGTATTGGTTTCTTCCTGAGTATCCACGCCGCGCAAGGAGAGCAGATAGCGCGCGCGCTTGATGGGGTTGTTCAGGGTCTGGTAGGCCTCATTCACCCGGGTAGCCCATTGCATGGACACACGGCGCTCGGCCTCGGAAAGATGGGAGAATTTGTCCGGATGAACCTGCACTTGCAGCGCGTGATAATGCTGGTCGAGCTGGGTATGGTCAATCCGGTAGCTTGTTGGCAGGCCGAACAGTTGAAAAAAATCCTGCTGAAAACGAGATTCGTCGAAGACAAATCGAGTTTCGGCACTGCCAAAATCGGAAACAGCGGCCTGCATCAGGGTTAAACGCTAAAGCTCTCGCCGCAGCCGCACTCGTTCTTCACATTGGGGTTTTTGAACTTGAAACCTTCGTTCAAGCCCTCGCGCGTATAGTCCAACACCATGCCATCGACATAGGCCAAGCTCTTCGGATCAATCAGAACCGTAACGCCGTCGCTGGTAAACTGGATATCATCGTCACCCACTTCATCGGCAAACTCCAGCTTGTAGGACATACCCGAACAACCGCTGGTACGTACGCCTACGCGCAGGCCGACGCCCTTGCCGCGTTTGGCCAGAAAATTCTGTACATGCCGTGCCGCACTTTCAGTCAATGTGATAGCCATTGTCTTATCCTTTGCAACTTTCCTTGCAGGCAGGCGCTTCCACCATTGCACCGTGCTTGCTCTTGTAATCCTGCACCGCCGCCTTGATGGCATCCTCCGCCAGAATCGAGCAGTGTATCTTCACCGGCGGCAGCGCCAGCTCTTCGGCAATCTGGCTATTCTTGATGAGCAAGGCCTCATCCACCGTCTTGCCCTTGACCCACTCGGTCACCAGAGAACTCGACGCAATCGCCGAACCGCAACCGTAAGTCTTGAACTTCGCATCCTCGATGATGCCGTCCTTACCCACCTTGATTTGCAGCTTCATCACATCGCCGCAGGCCGGTGCGCCCACCATGCCGGTGCCCACGTCATCATCTTCCTTGCCGAAGGATCCGACATTGCGCGGATGTTCGTAGTGGTCTAAAACTTTTTCACTGTATGCCATTTGGTGCTCCTTTCAGTCGCAGAGAAGGGGAAAATCAGAGAAGGAGGAAGAGAGAAGGGGGAAGGGTAAAAACCGCATCCCGCTTTTGACGTTACCCTTCCCCCTTCTCCCTTATCCCTTCCCCGCTTTTAATGTGCCGCCCACTGCACGCTATTCAAATCAATCCCGTCCTTATACATCTCCCACAGCGGAGACAGGTCGCGCAGCTTGCCGATCTTGTCCTTCATCAATGCCACGGTGTAGTCCACTTCTTCCATGGTGGTAAAGCGTCCCACGCTGAAGCGGATCGAACTGTGCGCCAGCTCATCGCTGCGTCCCAATGCGCGCAGCACATAGGACGGCTCCAGGCTCGCCGAGGTGCAGGCGGAGCCGCTGGATACCGCGATATTCGTGACCGCCATGATCATCGATTCGCCTTCCACAAAGTTGAAGCTGACGTTCAGGTTGTGCGGCACGCGCTGTTCAAGATCACCATTCAGGTGTACTTCCTCCATGCTCGACAGCCCTTGCCACAGGCGGTCGCGCAGCATGCGGATACGCTCGTTTTCGGCTGCCATTTCCTGTTGCGCGAGACGGAATGCCTCACCCATGCCGACGATCTGGTGCGTGGGCAAGGTGCCCGAACGCATGCCGCGCTCGTGCCCGCCGCCATGCATCTGCGCTTCCAGGCGCACGCGCGGCTTGCGCCGCACATACAGCGCGCCGATGCCTTTCGGACCATAGGTCTTGTGCGCGGAAAACGACATCAGGTCAACCTTCAGCTGTTGCAGGTCTATCGCCACCTTGCCGGTTGCCTGCGCCGCATCGACATGGAACAGGATGCCCTTTTCACGGCAGATTTCGCCTATCGCTGCGATGTCCTGAATCACGCCGATCTCGTTGTTCACCGACATCACCGAAACGATGATGGTATCGGGGCGCAATGCCGCCTTGAGTTTTTCCAGATCGAGCAGGCCATTCGCTTCGGGAGCCAGATACGTGGCGGAAAAACCCTGCCGCTCCAGTTCGCGCACGGTATCCAGCACCGCCTTATGCTCGGTCATCATCGTAATGATGTGCTTGCCCTTGCCCGAATAGAAATGCGCCGCACCCTTCAGTGCCAGGTTGTTGGACTCGGTTGCCCCAGAAGTCCACACGATCTCCTTGGGGTCGGCGTTCACCAATGCCGCCACCTGTTCGCGCGCACGCTCCACCGCCTCATCTGCCACCCACCCATAGGAATGGGAGCGGCTGGCCGGGTTGCCGAACTTCTCGGTCAGGTAGGGAATCATCGCTTCCGCCACGCGCGGGTCAACCGGTGTGGTGGCCGAATAATCCAGATAAATTGGAAAGTGCAAACTCATGTCAGTTACCTATTTTCAAACCGAGGCAATCTCCGGCCTCGTGATGCGTTTATTGAGGGTCACCGGCATTACACCAGCCTTGGGCTTGCCGTGACCATCCACTAATTGCTGCAAATTGACCGCTGCCAGATGGCGATATAAAGCGTCATTCAATCCCATCCACAAATCATGCGTGATGCACTGCTGGTCGTCATGGCAATCACCCTTGCCGCCGCACTTGGTCGCATCCATCGGTTCGTCCACCGCCACGATGACATCTGCGACCGAAATTTCCGAACTGGGACGTGCCAGATAATAACCGCCGCCGGGGCCGCGCACGCTTTCCACAATGTGGTGCCTCCTCAGCTTGCCGAACAACTGCTCGAGATAAGACAGGGAAATCTTCTGCCGCTCGCTGATGCTCGCCAGTGTGACCGGATCCTTACCGCCGCGAATTGCCAGATCAACCATTGCCGTAACGGCAAAACGTCCTTTCGTTGTGAGTCGCATGACTTGCCCCTCTCAAATTCAATCCGTGAACCCAGCCGCTTACCCGATTTCTTGTTGCGGAAAACTTGCTTACAAAATACATAATAAAATACCCAAACGTTTTAATCAACTATTTTATTCAGGTAATTTGGATCGAATTTGTCGGCCGTGGCGCGCTCTTCTTCGACGTTCACGCCCATTTTTTCCAGTTGTTCGAGAATGCGGTTGATGCGCTGATCCACCACCATGCTGTGCCCGAGCAGGCCGTGGATGGCCTTGGACAATGGGTCGTTCTGGTCATTGCCGATGCCGTAAGCATTGAAGCCCCCGGCCTTCTTCGCCTCATCCAGGATGCGTGCCGGTATACCGGCAGCCGTCGCGCCCGCCGGAACATCCTTCACCACCACCGCGTTGGAACCGATCTTGGCACCGTCGCCGATAGTAATCGGCCCGAGGATTTTTGCCCCGGCGCCCACCACCACACCGTTGCCCAGCGTGGGATGGCGTTTGCCTTCTTTCCACGAGGTACCGCCCAGCGTCACGCCGTGGTACAGCGTCACATCATTGCCGATCTCGGCGGTCTCGCCGATCACCACGCCCATGCCGTGGTCTATGAAAAAGCGTCGCCCGATGGTCGCACCCGGATGGATTTCGATTCCGGTGAATGCGCGCCCCAAGTGCGAGAGGAAACGCGCCGGCCATTTGAGGTTGGCGTGCCACAGTCCATGCGCCATGCGATGGATGATGCGCGCATGCAGGCCGGGGTAGCAAGTCACCACCTCGAATGTACTGCGCGCCGCCGGGTCACGCGAAAATACGCTGCTTATGTCTTCCCTGATCGCATCAAACATCGTTCACTCGTTCTTTAATCCAGCAAAAAATGGAGAAGGGTTAAGGGAGAAGGGTAAAATCCGGAGTGCTGAGAGGTTTTACCCTTCTCCCTTCCCTCTTCTCTCTTCCTCTTTTTCTGATTCATCTTTCTTAAGCTGCGCATTGTACCAAGTCGTGGCGCTCAGAATACCCCGCAGGATGTTGATCTCCTCCTGCTCCAGCCGCGCACGCGCATACAGGCGGCGCAGTTTCTGCATCAGCTTGTTCGGATGCTTGCTGTTGAAAAACCCGATCTGCCTCAGCACCTGTTCGAGGTGCACAAACAGTCTTTCCACTTCTTCATGCCTGGCCGGCTCCACCTCGACCTGCCGCAAACTCAGGCCCGCGTATTGCATCGCCACACTCAATTCGTAACATGCCACCTGCACCGCCGCGGCGAGGTTCAGCGAGCTGTATTGCGGGTTAGCCGGGATGCGTACCAGTACATGGCTCTTGCCCATTTCTTCGTTGGTCAGCCCGGCCATCTCGGTGCCGAACAACAGCGCCACCCGATCCCGCGCGGCGTGTTGCGCCAGCAGCGGCATCGCCTCGCGCGGCGTCAGCACCTCGTGCGAGATGTCGCGCAGCCGCGCCGTCATCGCCGCGACAAATACCGTGCCCTGCAAAGCCTCGTCAATCGAGCCGCACACCGCAGCCTTGCGCAACACATCTTCCGCGCCGCAAGACATGGTATCCGCCTGCGGGTCGGGAAAGTGGCTGGGATTGACCAGATACAATGACTCCAACCCCATGGTCTTCATTGCCCGCGCAGCCGCGCCGATATTGCCCGGATGGGTGGTGTGGCTGAGCACTACGCGCACATTGGTTAAAATTTCCGGTTTATACAAAGCTCAATTCACACTAAAATACGCAACCGGAATTTTCCGACCGCTCATTAAAAAGGTTTGTTATGCATCCCATGCTCACCATCGCGGTGAAAGCCGCGCGTCGTGCCGGAAACCTGATCCACCGTGCCGCCGACAACCTGGACCATCTCACCGTCACCAGAAAATCGCATTCCGATTATGTCAGCGAGGTGGATCGCGCAGCCGAGCAGTCCATCATTACCACCTTGCTGGATGCCTACCCGAACCATGCGATTCTAGCAGAAGAGAGCGGTGCCCAAGGCGACTCGGAATTCGTGTGGATCATTGATCCGCTCGATGGCACCACCAATTTCCTGCACGGCTTCCAGCAATA
The DNA here is from genome assembly GCA_028713345.1 of Gallionellaceae bacterium. Lineage (GTDB taxonomy): Bacteria > Pseudomonadota > Gammaproteobacteria > Burkholderiales > Gallionellaceae > JAQTOM01. Next base: position 31,209 of record JAQTOM010000014.1, read on the forward strand.
CGCCGTATCCATCGCGCTGCAACACAAAGGCGTGCTCACCCAGGCAGTGGTCTATGATCCGACCAAGAACGAGCTATACACCGCCACGCGCGGGCAAGGCGCTTACCTCAACGACCGCCGCCTGCGCGTGAGCAAGCGCAAGGAATTGGCCGATTGCCTGATCGGCACCGGTTTCCCCTATACCCGGTTCGAGCATATCGACGCCTACATGGCGATATTCCGCGACATGATGCAAAAGACCTCCGGCCTGCGCCGTCCCGGCTCTGCCGCGCTGGACTTGGCTTACACCGCCGCCGGGCGTTACGACGGCTTCTTCGAGTTGGGGCTCAAGCCGTGGGACATCGCCGCCGGATGCCTGCTGATTACCGAGGCGGGCGGCTTGGTGGGCGACCTGCAAGGCAACGACACCTACCTCAAGACCGGCAACCTGTGCGCGGGCAGCCCCAAGATATTTGCGCAAATGTTGCAGGTGATGGCGCCGCACCTGGCCGATGAATTGAAAAGCTGAATCTCAATGGCATCTTGGGCTATAGATTCGGTACGAATTAAACCCGGCGTGCATTTCCAGACTCACCAAAGTAAGCTTCCCACGGGATTTCGTCTTCCAAGGGTGATGCCGCCATCAGCCTTTTTGCAGGACTTCGTTTTTTCCTTACCGCTGCATCGCTCAGCTTTATGGCTCACCTCTGGCGGGTAGGTTTTCTGCTGTGGGTTGATCGCAATAGACGGGAAATACGGCATGAAACAAAAAACCCGCGCATCACAAGGATAATCGCGGGTTTCGTGTACTGCTCTGGACAGCATAAGACAGTGTTTTGGCGGAGAGGGTGGGATTCGAACCCACGGTAGGTATAAGCCTACGCCTGATTTCGAGTCAGGTACATTCGACCACTCTGCCACCTCTCCGTAGTTCTGTATTTTACCAGCAATGCATAAAATCAGGCAGAATGTTCACATGGATAAGCTGGTGCATTCATTGTTTGTCCCATTTGTGTGGCTGGGCATTGCCTTGCTTGCCGCATGCGCACCTGCCGACCCGTCCAATAATCCGCTCAAGAAACCGTGGCGTGAGGAACTGGTAATTGTCATTGCACAGGGCGAGAATAACGTGGATGCGGAATTCGAATCGCAACTTGCCGCACTGTTCGCCAAACAGCTGCAGGTAAAAGCCAGATTGCTGCCGTTGCCGCCGGACAAGATTACACCCTCCTTGATGACAAACAGTGCACATATTGCCGCTGCTGGTTTGCGCAGCAATGGGAACGGCGGGTTGCGCTTTGCTCCCTCGTACCAAACGGTAAGCGAGCAGGTGGTATGCGATGCCGCGCCGCGCCGCATGGACGGGTTGGTCGCCAAAACTGTTGCCATAGTGGCTGACTCCGCGCAGGAAGATGCCTTGCGCGAAGCACAGCAGAAACTGCCTGCATTGCACTGGGAAAAACGCCACGGAAAAACTGCCGCCGACCTGTTGGCAGAAGTGGCTGCGGGCAAGCTGGAGTGTACTGTCGCCAACGAAGAGCAATTGGCGTTGGCACGCAATTACAACCCGAACCTGAATGCGGCCTTCGACATCGCCGCGCCTTCCCGGCTGGCTTGGGCATTTGCGCCCAATGGTGATGAGGCATTGTTTGCAGAAGCGCAAAAATTTTTCACCCTCATCAAGCTGGATGGCACGCTACATCGCCTGCTTGATCGCTACTATGGGCACAACGAACGGCTGGAACCCATAGACTCGGTTACCTTCATCACCAAGACGCAGACCGACCTTCCGTATCTACGGCACCTGTTCAAGGAAGCGGAAATGTTGACCGGGATAGACTGGCGGCTGCTGGCGGCCATCGGCTATCATGAATCGCACTGGAATCCGCTCGCCACCTCTCCCACCAACGTGCGTGGTTTGATGATGCTGACCGAAGAGACGGCCGACCGCATGAAGGTGACGGACCGGCTGGATCCGCGCCAAAGCATTCTGGCGGGCGCACGCTACCTGCAACTATTGGAGGAGCAACTGCCGCTGCGCATTGCAGACGAAGACCGCACCTGGCTGGCGCTGGCTGCCTACAATCAGGGTCCTGGTCATCTGGAAGATGCGCGTATCCTGACCGCACACGCCGGACTCAACCCGGATACCTGGGGAGATGTAAAAAAGATAATGCCGCTGCTGATTCAGCCCCAGTATTTCGAGCAGGTCAAATTTGGCCGCGCACGGGGAGGCGAAGCAGTCGTTATGGTCGAAACGGTGCGCCTGTATTACGACATGTTGAAACATCTCCCCGCGCATGAAATACCCGGTTCGCAGCCATCGCCGTTCCATTTGAAACTGCCGGGCGTTACAGGTTTGCCTTAGCCCTTGTGTTGGCATCCAAGCGGTCAAGTGCATGCCTATGCCTTTTGGCACAGATATGTTTTTAACCGTGTGAGGCGGGTGGTTTTCTGGCAAATTGAAAGTGGTGTGTTTTGTATTCCTCTCTTGTAGTTTGCTCAGACATTTCTGACCGCACGCCGCATGGCGCGTAGTACTTCCGGCTTCATCCGCTCCGTCATTGAATGGGGCGGACCATAGCGCAAGGCAACATAATGCGCGGTGATATCCGCAATGGCAGGAGCCAGTTGCGGTTTCATCTGCGCGGCGCGAGCGGCGAAATCCTGTGCCCCCTCGTGTGCAGCGCGCACGATGCCTTCCTTGGCCAGCTTGCGGCAGAACTTCAGGTACAGGCGTTGCGCCGCGTCGGTATCGCGCACATACAGGCGGCGCAGCATGAGCAGGGCAAACAGCCCAACCATTAGCGCCACCCCGCCCAGCATGTTGAGCGCCATCTTCTGCCAGGTAATTGATTCCATGCCCAGCCGGGTGAGGAAAGCAAATTGCCGTTCCGGGTCGTAGCCCAGCACCCATTGGTTCCACTGATTCGTGATGGCGTCAATGTTGAAGCCCAGGCTGCGCAGCCAGGCTGATTGGGTGCGTGCCAGAAACGGCAGCGCGGTACTGTCCGGCAGCGCAGCAGCCAAGCCGCCTTGCACGCGCGCCGGAGCGATGGCGGCGGTGGGGTCGATGCGTATCCAGCCGCGCTCGCGCAACCATATCTCAGCCCAGGCATGGGCGTCGGACTGACGCACGATATAGTAATTGCCGAGGTCGTTGTATTCTGCACCCTGATAGCCGGTCACCACCCGCGCCGGGATACCTGCCGCGCGCATCAGGAACACGAAGCTGGAAGCGTAGTGTTCACAGAAACCCCTGCGCGTCCCAAACAGGAAATCGTCCACCGTATTGCTGCCGAGCAGCGGCGGCTCCAGCGTGTACTGGAATTGCTCGTGGTTGAAATAAGTGAGTGCCGCACGTATCACTGCATCGTCGCTGTGCAAACTTGCGCGCCAGTCGGCGGCAAGCTGCTGTGCACGCGGATTGAGGTGGCGCGGGATGGCCAATGCGCGTTGCAACTGGTGCGGCTCTTCTTCGGCATTGGCGCGGTAGCCCAGCTGCGAGCGTGCGGTATAGCGCAGGCGCTTGGATACATTGGATTTTGCAAGCACCTGAAAATCGTAGGTCATCCTGGATGGAATCGAAATCTGTGCAGGCATTTCCAGCGCAAACAGCCAGGCCTTGTTGTGCGGCTCCAGCGTTACCGTGTAATCAACCGGGCTGGCCTGGTTGTCGATCTCGGGAATTCTGGTACGCGTCGTCATGCCCGGCATCCAGGTGCGCCCGTCAAATTCCCATAGCACCGGCCCGCGCCAATACATTTGCTCGCGCAGCGGCGGCTTGCCGCTGAAGGTCACGCGGAACGCCACGGCGCTGGACAGCGAAAGGCGGCTCAGGCTGCCGGGCGCCATCTTGTCGTCCAGGCCGCTGCTGGCGTAGGCATCTTGCGGCAAGCCCCACAGCGGCCCCTGCACGCGCGGGAACAGGATGAACAGGATCAGCATCAGCGGTATTGCCTGCAGCAGCAGCATGGCAGCGATGCGCAGGCGCGGGCGCAGGTTCAGCGTGCCGGATTGCAGGTGCACCCAGGTTGCCATTATGGCCAGCAGCGTGGCGAACATGAACAGCGCGGTGGGAATGCTTTGCGAATAAAAGAAGTTGGTGATGACGACGAAGCAGGCCAGATAAATCACGATTGTTGCATCGCGTGCGGCGTGCAGTTCCAGCAATTTGAGTGCGGAGAGCAGGATCAGCAGGGTGACGCCGACCTCGCGCCCGAACAGCGTGTGGAAGCCGATGAAAATTCCGCCCACGCTGCCTGCGGTGATGGCAAGCAACAGCCAGCGCGGCGGCAACGGAGTGCCGCTGTAGGCCAGATAGAAACGCCATCCCAGCAGCATGGCGCTCAGTGCGCTGACCCACGGCGGCAGGTGGTCGGTGTGCGGCGCGCTGACCAGCAGGATGCAGGTGAG
>JAQTOM010000082.1 GCA_028713345.1 Gallionellaceae bacterium
GCCAAGCGGCGTGCCGGCCTTGACTGCGGCGCGCAGCATGTCGCCGGTGGAAATCTGCGGGATGTTGAATTTTTCCTTGATGAAAGTTGCCTGGGTGCCTTTACCGGCGCCGGGTGGGCCGAGCAATATGAGCTTCATGGTGGTCTCCCTTTAGTTGGTGTCTGGATTATACGCCGCATCAAATTGCTTGCGGGCAGAGTGCAAGTCCTGTTCGGTATCCACCCCGCCGGGCGGGGCATCTGCGGTGATGGTCACGCCGATCTTGTAGCCGTGCCACAGCGCGCGCAATTGCTCCAGCGCCTCGATCTGTTCGATGGCGGCGGGTGCGAGGTGGCGGAAGGTGCGCAGGAAACCGGCGCGGTAGGCATAGATGCCGATGTGGCGCAGCACCGTGATATTTTCCGGCAATGCCGCGCCTTGTGCAAATACGTCGCGCGGATAAGGAATCGGTGCGCGGCTGAAATACAATGCGTTGCCCCGTTTGTCCAGCACCGCCTTGACGATGTTGGGGTTGCGCAGCGCCTCTTCCTCATGGATGGGATGGCAGGCGGTGGCGATGGCGCATTCGGGATGGTCGTGCAGGTGTTGCGCGACGGCGCGGATCAGTGCTGGTGGGATCAGCGGCTCATCGCCCTGCACGTTGACCACGATGGTGTCATCCGGCCAGCCATGCTGCTCCACAACTTCGGCGATACGGTCGGTGCCGCTGGCATGGTGCACGTGGGTGAGGCAGGACTTGAATCCATGCTCGTGCACAGCGGCGGCAATGGCAGGGTGATCGGTGGCGATCCAGATTTGTTGTGCGCCGCTTTTCGCCGCCTGCTCGGCGACCCGCACCACCATTGGCTTGCCGGCAATAGGCAGCAGTGCCTTGCCCGGCAGGCGGGTGGAGGCGAAGCGTGCCGGGATGACGACGTGGAAATCAATCATTCAGAGTTTTTCGGCTTCTTCCGGTGTCAGCTTGCGCGCCTCATCCGCCAGCATCACGGGAATATCGTCCTGAATCGGGAAGGCCAGCCGGTCTGCCTTGCAGATCAATTCCTGCTCGGCCTTGTGGTAAAGCAACGGGGATTTGCACAACGGGCAAACCAGGATATTAAGCAGCTTGGCGTCCATAGGGTGTTGTGATCCTTTCCAGGATGTGTTGAGTAAGTGATGGGTCCAACTGTGCATCCACACGCAAAACCCAGCATTTTTCGGTGGCGAATGCGCTGCATTTTACCGCATCTTTTTCCGTCATGAGTATGGCATCGGCATCAGCATAGGTTATATCGCCGGGTGTGTAACGGTGATGGTCGGGGAAGTGATGGGTTTGCGCCGCCAATCCCAGTTTATCCAGATGCGCGAAGAAGCGCTCCGGGTGGCCGATCCCGGCGATGGCGTGCAGGCGCAAGCCGTTAAAATCTGCGGCCTGTGCCGAGGTGTCCGGGTTGAGCAGGTTGTAGAAACACGCACCGTATAATTGCATGCGGTATTCGCCCGCAGAGACGGTTCCGCCATTGACGACGACCGCATCCACTTCCGCCAGGCGGGATGGCGGCTCGCGCAACGGCCCGGCGGGAAGCATGAAGCCATTGCCGAAGCGGCGTGTGCCATCCACCACGGCGATTTCAACATCGCGCTGCAAGCGGTAATGTTGCAGGCCGTCGTCGCTGAGTATCACATCGCATTCCGGATGGTCGCGTAAGAGTTCGCGTGCGGCAGCAGGGCGGTCATGTCCGATCCATACCGGGCACAACCTGCGCTGTGCCATCAGCACCGCCTCATCGCCGACGATGGCAGGATCGCTGGAATGGTGCACCGCCTGCGGCGCGGTCGCTGTGCCGCCGTGGCCGCGGCTGACGATGCCGGGATGCCAGCCGTTGTCGAGCAGTTGCTGCGCCAGCCACAGCGTGAGCGGGGTCTTGCCGCTGCCGCCCACATTGATGTTGCCCACCACGATGACGGGAACCGGCAGCTTTTCGCTAACCATAATTCCGCTGCGGTAAAGTGCGCGGCGTATGCCTGCCAGCAGGCGGAATATGATGCTGAGGGGCAGCAGGATGAGGTGCAGCGGGGTGATGCGGTGCCAGTGTCGTTGCAGCCAGTGCATTCTTTAGGAATAGAGCTGACCAGAAGATAAACCAAAAATCCATGCCACAGAGAACACCCAATAGGCGTTCCCGATTTTCTCAATGGTCTCTGTGCCCTCTGTGGCTAACAAGGTTTTGCCCTTTTAATTCCAGTTTCGTTGGGTTGAGTATCTTGAGTCGGGGCTTGCTATTTGCGGCTGGCGGTAAAGGTAATGCGGCCATAACCCGCGAGGCGAGCGGCTTCCATGATGTTGATCACTGCCTGGTGGGGTGCCTTGGCATCGGCATTGATGACGATGGTGGGATCTTTTTGTTCGCCCGCAGCCTTGTTCAGCTCTTGTGCCAGCTTGTTTACATCACTGAATGTGGTGGTCGTATTGTTTACGGCATAGTGCTCGGAGGCGTCCACCGATACATTGATCTGGCTGGTCTGTGCCGCCGCCTGTTCGCCGCTGGCCTGCGGCAGGTTGATCTGCAACTCGGAAAACTTGGCGTAAGTGGTGGTGACCATCATGAAAATCAGGATCACCAGCAACACATCTATCATCGGGATCAGGTTGATCTCCGGTTCCTCGCGTGCCTGTCCGCGTTGAAAGTTCATGGCTGGCTCCTATTTGCGTGTGCCATGCACGATTTCCACCAGTTTGACCGCCTGCTGTTCCATCTCGATGGTCAGGCTGTCCGCCTTGGCGCGGAAATGACGGTAGAAAATCATGCTGGGGACAGCCACGATCAGGCCGAATGCGGTGTTGTACAGCGCCACCGAGATGCCGTGCGCGAGAATGGCCGGAGTATTGCCGACAGCTGTTTGCGCGCCGAAAATTTCAATCATTCCGACCACCGTGCCGAACAGGCCGAGCAACGGGCTGATCGAGGCGATCGTACCCAGGGTGGTAAGAAAACGCTCCAGTTCATGCGCGACAGCGCGTCCGGCCTCCTCGATGGAATCTTTCATTACCTCGGGCGAGCTTTTGACATTCTTCAATCCTGCCGCAAATACGCGCCCGAGCGGAGAGCCTTCAGACAGGCTGGACAACATGGCCTCGCTGACACCGCGCTGCTTGAATTCCTGTATGGTTGTGTCGAGCAACCCTGCGGGCGTAACGTTCTTGTTGCGCAGGAATACCAGGCGTTCCACGATCAGGGCAACGGCAACCACTGATGCAATGATCAACAACCAGATGGGCCAACCGGCAGCTTCTACAATAGTGAACACGCGACTTCTCCAAATATGCTTAAATTGAGAAGGTGGAACTGTATCTTGTCGCATCTGTTTGGGCAAGATTTCTTCTGTAATCTTTATGACACTTCGTGGATATATTCAAGATAAATCCATCGCGGCAAAAGATATTTTTATTTGTGCACAGAAACTGTGAATAACTTTGTGCGTAACTAACCGGGAGCTATACTTAACTCCCTATAAAATAACCATTTTAGTTATAACGCCCGTTTTTTAATCTTTTAAAAAACCAATGTAAAACAATTAGATACTGTAAGTTAGCGATGTGCTGCGGGGTTGCCACGTAGCAAAGTGGCGTAGTTCCTTGTGTTGTGGATTATTACGGAATGTCAATATGTATTTTGGCCTAGTTAGTGATAAAAAAAACTATATATTCAGCGTGCACGAACTCACGAGCGCAGCTAAGCAATTGTTGGAAAAAGGTTTGCCTTTGCTTTGGGTATCTGGTGAGATTTCCAATTTTATTTGCGCATCCTCCGGGCATTGGTATTTTTCCCTGAAAGACGATCAGGCGCAGGTGCGTTGTGTGATGTTCCGCCACAAAAGCCAGTATCTAGACTGGCAGCCGAAAAACGGCATGCAGGTGGAAGTGCTGGCGCTGGCTACGTTATATGAAGCGCGCGGCGAGTTCCAGTTGACGCTGGAGCAGATGCGCCCTGCCGGGCTGGGCGCACTGTATGAAACGTTCGAGCGGCTCAAGCGCAAGCTGGAAGGCGAGGGCTTGTTTGATGCGGCGCGCAAGCGCCCATTGCCGTTTCTGCCGAAGCAAATCGGTATTGTTACCTCGCCGCAGGCTGCCGCATTGCAAGATGTGCTGGCTACGCTGGCCAAGCGCATGCCGGGCATTCCGGTCGTGCTGTACCCCGCGCCGGTGCAGGGCGAAGGGGCGGCGCAAAAAATTGCGCAGGCCATCCGGCTGGCGAGTGAACGCGCCGAATGCGATGTGTTGCTGCTGTGCCGCGGTGGCGGCAGCATCGAGGACTTGTGGGCGTTCAACGAAGAGGCGGTGGCGCGCGCCATTGCCGCCAGCCGCATCCCGCTGGTGAGCGGGGTAGGGCACGAGACCGATTTTACCATTGCCGATTTTGCCGCCGACCAGCGTGCCGCCACGCCCACTGCGGCCGCGCAACTGATCGTGCCGCAGCAGCAGGAGCTGTTGCATCGCCTGCACCATGCTGCACAACGCCTGGCACGCGGCAGGCAACGCCAAGCCGAGCAGGTAATGCAGCAACTGGATTTCCTGCAGCGCCGACTGGTGCATCCGGCGCAACGCATCAGGCAGCAGGCGCAACACCTTGACCAACTGGGCCGGCGCCTGCGCATGGCGCGCCCAGATTTCGCCCAGCTCGGCACGCGGCAAGTGGAGTGGGCGCATCGTTTGCGGGTAGTCATGAAACATACGCTGGAACACCATGACAAACACTTGCACAGCTTGCGCCAGCACCTGCTGCACCTCGATCCGCAGCAAGTGCTGGCGCGCGGCTATAGCATGGTGCGCGACGGGCATGGCGCAATCGTTTCAAGCAGCGCGGGCCTGCATATAGGGGGCAGCCTTGATATTACCTTTGCGCATGGCTGGGCGCGGACCGAGTTGATGGAGAAGGGCTGAACTCCAAGGGATGGTGAGGGTGATGGTTGCCTTACTGCACAGAGAAATGCCGATAGAAGAGCCGCTTCGCAAACTCCACCATCACCAGATAACACAATACCATCGCCAGCAGAATCAGGAAGAAAAACGGCGGCGGCGCGACAAGGCCGAGATGCGTGGCAAATGGCGTAAAAGGCAACGCCATGGCTGCCAAAACAACCATTAGCGAGGTGACGGCCAGCGCGCTATGCGGCCTGCTTTTGAGGGGGTTGCCCCGGGTGCGGATGACGAAAATCACCAGCACCTGGGTGGCGATGGATTCGATGAACCAGCCGGTGTGAAACAGCGCCTCTCCGGCATCAAACACTTTCAGCAGGATGAAGAACATGAGGAAGTCGAACACCGAACTGACCGGTCCGACCAGCCACATGAAATTGCGGATAAAAGTCATGTCCCAGTGCCTGGGATGGGCGAGATATTCGTTGTCCACCTTGTCCACGGGAATCGGCAGTTCCGAGACATCGTAGAGCAGGTTGTTGAGCAGTATCTGTACCGGCAGCATCGGCAGGAAGGCGAGGAACAGGGTCGCACCGGCCATGCTGAACATGTTGCCGAAATTGGAGCTGGTTCCCATCATGATGTACTTCATGATGTTGGCGAAGGTGCGGCGCCCTTCCAGCACGCCCGCGTGCAATACGTTCAGGTCTTGATGCAGCAGGATCATGCTGGCCGCCGCCTTGGCCACATCCACGGCGCTGTCCACCGAAATGCCGACATCGGCGGAATGCAGCGCGGGCGCATCGTTGATGCCGTCGCCGAGGTAACCGACGGTGTGCCCCTGCGCCTTCAGCGCCAGGATGATGCGATTCTTCTGCGCCGGCGTGACACGGCAAAGCAGGTTGGCCTCGCTCACCCGCACCGCCAGAGAGACATCATCCAGTTGCTGGATTTCGCTGCCGTTCAGCATACCGGTGACCGGCATGCCCAGTTGCGCGCACACATGGCGCGTGACCAGTTCGCTGTCGCCGGTGACGATCTTGACGCCGACCCCGCTTGCCGCCAGCGCCTTGAGCGCATGTGCGGCGCTCGCCTTGGGCGGGTCGAGGAAGGCGGCAAATCCGGCGAAAGTGAGTTCGGTTTCATCATCCACGACGGCGTGCGGATGATCTGCTGCTACCGTCCTCCATGCGATGCCGAGCACCTTGAAGCCCTCGCTCCCGAGGCTGTCGTGCAAGGCATGCAGCTTTGCCAGCACCTGCTCATCCAGCGGCCGTATGATGTCTTGCGCCTCGCCCACGGCGTAGTGCGTGGAAAGTTTGAGGATGTCCTCGGGCGAACCCTTGACCACGAGCAGCCGTTGCTCGTTTTGCTCGACCAGGACGGAGACGCGCCGCCGCTCGAAATCGAACGGCACCTCGTCAATCTTGCGCCAGCCGCCTACGTCGATTTCCTCGTGTTCAAGGATCGCATCATCCAGCGGGCTCCTCAGGCCGGTCTCGAAATAACTGTTGAGGTAGGCCATGCGCAACACCTGCGTGCTGTCGCGTCCTTCCGCATCAAGGTGGCGCTCGAGCTGGATGCGCGCCTCGGTGAGCGTGCCGGTCTTGTCGGTGCACAGCACGTCCATGCTGCCCAGGTTGTGGATGGCGGCGAGCTGCTTCACGATCACCTTCTTCTTTGCCATGCGCAGTGCGCCGTGCGACAGCGTCACCGTGACCACCATCGGCAACAGCTCCGGGGTAAGGCCTACGGCAAGGGCGATGGCAAAGAGAAACGATTCCAGAAAAGGGCGGTGCAACACGGCGTTGACCAGGAATACGAACAGCACCAGCAATATGGTCAGGCGCATGATCAGCATGCCGAAGCGGTGGGCGCCCAGTTCGAAAGCCGTAGGCGGTGCCTTGACCTCAAGGGAATCGGCGATGTCGCCCACCGCCGTACCGGAGCCGATACGGCAGACCATCGCCCTGGCCATCCCGCTGATGACGGAAGTGCCCATGAATACGGCGTTTCCGGCCTGACTGATGTCTTCAACCGGCGCAGGCAGCTCGTGCGCGAATTTCTCCACCGGATAGGATTCGCCCGTCAGCAGCGCCTGGTTGATGAAGAAGTCCTTGGCTTCAAGCAGGCGGCAATCGGCCGGGATGAGGTCGCCCGCACTCAGCAGCACCACATCTCCCGGCACCAGCTCCGTCATCGGGATATTGCGCGGCTGGCCGTCGCGCAGCACCGTCGCCCGCACCACGACGGCCTGCTTCAGGCGCTCTGCGGCACGACCGGCGCGATACTCCTGCAC